>JAGBMX010000101.1 GCA_017634675.1 Selenomonadaceae bacterium
AGGGGAGGCAACGTGAAGACAACTTTTCTATTATATATCCACAAAATGAGAAATCAGAGGCCTCCCCTGAAAGGGGAGGTGCCCGAAGGGCGGAAGGGTTGACCATGAAGAGCGCTATTTTTTTGTACTACCCGTGAATAGTAACACATTTTTTGTAAAACGATCTGCAATACCGACGCAACAAAAAAGACGCCCCTCAAAGGCGTCTTTTTTTCTTATCTCTTCATATTGATAATAGTTTCAAGCATCTCATCACCAACGGTGACAATCTTGGAGTTGGACTGGAACCCGCGCTGGGTTACAATCATATCCGCAAATTCGTTCGCAATATCAACGTTTGACATTTCAAGCGCGCTTGGAGTGATTGTCACGCCTAAATCAGCGGCGGTTTTCACATTTGCTTGACCCGAGTTGTTGGACTCTTGATATAAACTGTTGCCCGTCTTGGTAAGACCCGTTGCGTTGGTAAACTGAGCCACCGCAACTTGCGCTTCCGCTTGACGTATGCCGTTGGTGTATATACCGGTGATAACTCCCGAAGAATCAATCTGAATTTCCTTTAATGTTCCAGCTGAGTTGCCATCAGTAGTCCCATTCACCGTGTTGTTACCTGAAAATTGAGTGAGTGCAGTAAAATCTATATTTACACTCTGAAATTCAGGTGCGCCAGGTTCAGTATCATCTGTTCCGATAGATCCACCCGTAAATTTTAAAGTGGTGATTTTACTTGTATCAGGCGAAATATCGGTTACAGGATTTGTTACCATTTTCCCCGAAGATGTAAATTGAATTTCTGCCACATCGAGAGAAACGGTTGTCATCGTACCATTATCTTCCACAAATTCAAATGTTGTTGTTTGTCCTTTTGAAACCGAAGAATCAGGTTCTAATGAAACCAACCATCTATCTACAGAATTTACAACACCATCGGAGAAGCTACCCTCGCGAACAAAATATATAGGAATTTCATGAACCGCTCCTAGACTATCATATACGTTAATCGTTGTAGTTACAGGTTGACTATCACCCCTTGAATAAGTGCCATTAGTCTGTACTACAGTTGAACCATCGCTTAACGTTATTGTAGCAGGGGTCTGTGGATTCGCTATATACCCTGGTTTAGGAGTTGCAGCAGTTGTCGCTGTAACAGTCGTAGTTATCAATGTTTCTGAATTAAGCTTTAAAGTGACATCCTTTGTACCATCAGTTATAACCACGGTATCTTTAGGAGCCGCTTTAGTTCCAACAACATCTTCTTTGACTGTCCATTCTTTTGTCATATCGATGGTATCGCTTATGCTGTTTACTGTATAAGATTTATTACCGATAGGAATTTTAATAGGGTTAGACGAATCGACATTACTTTTTAATACTAAATCCGATTTTGTTTGAAGCGAACTACCTTGAGCTAATTTATTAGTATCACTTAAAGCAGGGTCAGGCGCCGCAAATGTTAGAGTAACCTCATTTCCATCTTCATCCACCATAACAACGCTTGTACCAGAAGTAACGTCATCCTTTACTTTCCAGGTCATTGGTTCAGTAGTACCATCTTTAACTAGTGAAAAATCACCGCTCACACCAGTAACAGAAAGTGCTTTACCTCCAATGGTGACATCAAATGTTGGAGGATCTCCAGTACCTATATCGCCAGTCCTTACTACAAGCATTTTATTGTTAAGCCCACCGCTTATACCTACCACCATTGGAATATCAGCATTTAAGTTATTCGCATAAGTCACAAGACTTGTAGATTTTGCCGCCATGGATTTACCCGCCGCAACAGTAATATTACCAACAGCCGTAGTTGTATCAACCACACCGTCTTTACCCATCCATCCCTGCACTAAAAGACCGCTGCCGGGAAGCACATAGTTTCCTTCGGCGTCAAATTCGAACGCGCCATCGCGGGTATAATATTTTTCGTTACCGTTCTTTACGACAAACAAACCGTTACCCGAAATGCAAAGATCGGTATTTTTACCCGTAGACTGCACGGAGCCGTCTTGGAACATAAGGTCGATACTGCCGACGCTTGAACCTAAACCAACCTGCTTGGGGTTTGTGCCGCCGATATTGGCTTTAGGGGACGCTGCGCCGCTCATTGTCTGGGAAAGAGCGTCCACAAAAGTCACGCGGCTTGATTTAAAACCTGTGGTGTTGACGTTAGAAATATTGTTGCCGATAACGTCCATCCTGGTCTGATGATTTTTAAGACCCGAAACACCGGCAAACACTGAACGCATCATAATATATCACTTCTCCTTTTAACCTCGTCTTGGACGAATAAATCTCTCCCCAAATCGAATCATCCCGATTCCATCTTGTCCAATCCGTGGCAAGGGAAAGCTTTCTTATCTTTTCTGAATATAATATCGTTAATTTATGGAATTTACTTAAATTTTTTTTGGTTTTGTTGTCGAAAAATTACTATTCACAGGTAATAAAAAAAAAATAGTGCTCTTCATGGTCAACCCCTCCGCCCTTCGGGCACCTCCCCTTTCAGGGGAGGCACTCTTGTTTTGCTGTAGTGCCTCCCCTGAAAGGGGAGGGGAACCGCGAAGCGGTGGAGGGGTTGACTGTGAACGGCACTAATTCGCCTTTCGCATCATCGTTTTGTACTACCCGTGAACAGTGACATCGAAAAGGAATACCTCGTTTCTTTATGTTGTTTTATCCTTTCCGCTTCGGCGGCGATATCTTTTGTGAATTTACCCTCGGCGGCTTTGCCGTCAATATAAGCTAAAAACTTGTCTATATCATTGTCCACTTTTCCATATTTTCCTTTAGTGTTTAAAAATATTTTAACCGCATCGTCTCCCAAGTCTAAATCGCTTTTTTCATGGCAGAGATTTGTAAAGGTATAAAGTTTTAAGTTGTTTTTAGGAAAAGGGTCAAAGGTACAGATAAAAAATACGTCCCATATATACGCCTCATTGTTTGAATATTGTTTAACGTATTGCTACCCTTATCTTAACCAATTTACCGTCCCTTCGCAAAACGGAAATACAAAAATGCTACTAACGCCAAAGAAAACGCTACAACGCTTGTCATTTGCGCGCTTTTAAAAACACCTAAGACCAATTCCTGATAATCGCCCCTTAAATACTCAAGTAAAAATCGCGCCGCAGAATAGAGCATAACGTAGAGCGCAAAACATTCGCCCTTCTTGTGGTTTGTTGCGCGAAATATCAAAAGCAGTGCAAAAATTACTATGTCTAACTGACATTCCCAAATTTCCGCAGGCCATAACGGAACAGCGCCGTAAGTATGATACGCAAGAGTGGTGTCCGGATAAATTATGCCAAAATCTCCGCCGGTCGGCGCTCCGAACGCATCGCCGTTTAAGAGATTGGCGCATCTTCCTATTGACTGCCCCAAGATAATCGCCGGCGCCAATATATCCGCAAGAGCAAGCCAGTCGAGTTTATGGTATTTGGCGTAGCAAATGCCGGCAACCACGCCCAAAAACACGCCGCCTTGCACTGCCATTCCGCCTTGCCAGACGTTTAGAATTTCCGAAAGATGGTTTTGATAATAACCCCAGTCAAAGAAAAACACGTCCCAAAATCTTGCGCCCAAAAGCCCCGCAAGCCCCGCATAAATGCCCATGTCAACGATATGTTTTTCATAACCTCTGCCGTCAGATTTCGCCAGAAAATATCCAACCCCCGTTGCGAGAATTATGGCGAGGGATATTATAAGCCCGTAGGATCTTATCGGGAAATCTCCGATAAACGCAATATACTGGTGCATGACCTAATCATTCCTCATTGACTTCCACCTGTCGTGAATCCAAAACCATTCTTCCGGGTATTTTCTTATATGCTCTTCCGTTATCTTTACGATTTCTTGAGTAACCCGTTTTAAATCTTCACGCTTGTCCTTTGTCCACTCGATTTCAAGGGCGGGATATATCTTTATAATATGCGTTCCGTCCTCGTTTTTATGGATAAACCCGGGGAAAATCGGAACTTTCTTAAATCTTGCCATACTTGCGGCGCCTGGAGTGCAATTTGTAGGTCTGCCGAAAAAATCCAGCACAATGCCGTCGTGACGGTTTGTGTCCTGATCCATAATAAGCCCGATAAAATACCCTTTTTCAAGCATTTTATACATTTCCCGCACATCGTCCCGATATGTTATGTGCATACCGATTCCCCGCCGCTGTTCGTTTATAAATTTATCGGGGCCCTTGCTTTTTTGCTTCTTAGCTACTCCTACAAGCGGAAATCCGTAGCAGGAAAGCGCTCCGCCCATAAGTTCCCAGTTGTCGCTGTGAGATGTGGCTATTATGCCGCCTTTGCCGCTTTTTACAGCCTCTTCCAAATATTCCCCGCCCTCAAGCGTTACATATTTTGAAATATCTTTCTTTATAACGGGAAACCGCAGAACTTCCATAGCCATGACCCCGAAACGGGTGGTGCTTTTTTTTGCGATTCGTTCTGCGTCTTCTATCGAAACGTTCAAACATTGTATTGCATTATTTATGGCAAGTTGTTTTCGCCACTTTGGTATAACCAACCAAGCCAAAGCGCCCAAACATTCGCCTATCTTTTCAACCAATGCCCACGGAAGGACGCAAGCCGCAAAAGCGCAAAATTTCGCAAGATAGTAGGTCACTTTAATTTCCCTTCATTAACCCTTCAATCGCTTTAGCCAAGCGTTTTACTTCCTTCTTCATATCCGGGAGCGTTTTAAGCGCCGCCATCAAGCGGAGCCAAGAAGCGTGCGTCTGAACGGGGAATCCTGCGCCGAAATAATTTTCGGGCATATTGTTTGTAATCCCGGAACGCGCCGCATAAACGGAATTTCCGCCGATTTTGATATGCCCCACAGTGCCTGTCTGCCCGCCAAAGGTCACGTTATTGCCCACAACGGTCGAACCGGAAATTCCCACCTGCGCCACAATCAAGCAGTTAGGACCTATCTTGCAATTATGCCCGATATGCACCAAATTATCTATCTTCGTGCCGTGTCCTATAACCGTCGAGCCCATGGCGGCTCTGTCTATACAAGTATTTGCGCCTATCTCGACATCGTCTTCTATAATAACGTTCCCAATTTGCGGAACTTTAGTATGAACGCCGTCCTTAGTGGTAAAACCAAACCCGTCCGCGCCGATACTCGCCGCATTATGAATTACGCAGCGTTTTCCTATATGGGTATATTCTCTTATCGTAACCGACGGATATATAACAGTATCGGCTTCTATCTCCGTATACTGACCAACGTAAACATTTGAATATATAATGGCTCTGTCCCCAATCTTTACGTTGTCGTCAATCACAGCAAACGGATAAATCGTAACGTCTTTCCCCAAAACCACGTTTTTCCCGATATGCGCCTTGTCGCTTATCTCTTTTGGCGTATCCAGCTTAGGGGCAAAAATATCCAGCAACTTCGCAAAAGAAGCCCGAGGGTCGTCTACTTTTATCGCCGCCTTGGGAAAATCAACCACATCGCTCCTTATCATCACGGCAGCCGCGCGGCTTGTCTTTGCCTCATCCACATGAGGCTCCACCGCGAAGGTAAGATCATGTTCGCCCGCGCCCTCTATACTTTCCAAGCCGACAATCTCTATATTTCCGTCGCCTTCCAAAACGCCGCCGACAAACTCAGCTATCTCCTTTAGCGTCTTTCTCATAAACTCACCTCATTAGATAAATTCCTACTTTCTTTTTTCTTTTTCTTTTTTGTAAAAAAGAAAAAGAAAAAAGAAAGTAGCAAAGAAAAAAGAAAAAGAAAAAACTTTAATAACCGGTTTTGTTTAAACTGTCAGATAGCGTATCCGGGAGTCCAGAGGGCTTCGCCCTTTGGCGGGGTCAAGGGGCAGCGCCCCTTGTGGGGTTTGGGGCAAAGCCCCAATTATATTTACTGTAACTTCTTTATAACATCGTCAGTTATATCAATGCCGCCCATGAAAACAGATTTTTGAAAATCCGTATTGTTCATTACAACGTCAATATCCTTTTCCTTTGAGATGCTCTCTAAAGCCACGTTTAATTTCTGCTGAATTTGAGTCATATATTGCTGGTTGTACCCCATAGCTTTTCTCTGCGCTTCAGACTGAATTTTCATCGCTTCTTCTTCTGTCATGTTGGGGTTTTCATTCATTTTTTTCTGTAGTTCGTCTTGCACCTCTTTCATCTTGGCGTTGCCCTCTTCCATGGTAGTCTTTATCTGAGGGGCTTCCTCCACCAATTTTTTTTCGTTTATAATTCCGACTTTAACGGAGCCGCACCCCGTCAAGAGCAGGGATGCAAATATCCCCATCGCCAGAAACTTTAACAATTTTTTCTTCATCATACTACCTCTTATTCCACCATTAAATCGGCTATAATTTCGTCCGTTATGTCAATAGCGTTTAACGTTATGACTTTTTCGGAAGGTTTATCGCTGTTGTTAAAATTCTCAAGAGGAATCTTTTCTTTAAGATTAACGGACACATCCGCAACAACGAGTTCCAAATTCTTGGCTATCGCGTGTTTTGCCGCCATACTGGCTATATCTTCAAATATGCGATCCTCAAGCGCCGCCAATTCCTCTTTTATTTTTGAAAGTTCGTTTTCTTTTTCCCTTAACAGAGCTATCCTATCGCCGCCTAACGCCTCTTCCATCAAAGCCATGTTGCGCGCTGCAGTTTCGCTTTCCTTTAAAGCCGCGTCCGCCTTCAATCGTTCCGCCTCTTTGTCTATCGAGGACATCTCGCCTGATAGGTTAGCTATCACCTTTTCGCCGTAAGCGTAGATTTCCCGCTCGCGTTCCATTTTTAGCGCATCTTGTGTTTCTCCGCGTTCTTTTTGTAGCTGCCTAAGTTGATACGCAAGCTCGTTTATTTTTTCCGGCGAAAGTCCTAAAATATCGGCGTTGTCAAGTTTCATACGAATATCTGCTATGGCGTGCAAGTAACGAGCGTCAATTTCGCTGCGTTTTGCCTCGTACTCCGCTTGCGTTGCCTTAACGTACTTTTCGACCTCGCTTCTTCGCTTTTCTTCAAGTTTTGCCACCTTGTCGATAAGCTGTTGCGCCTGTTTTTGTTTTACTGAATCATCAAAAGCCACCTTCTCCGTTTCGGGCAACTTTATCATCCTAGGCGCAGACAATTCCTCTATGTCCGTCAAAATCTCCTCGTATCGCTCTCGCAATTTTCCTATTTCTTCATAATCTTTGTGAGATTTTATCGCGTCCTTAATGCGAACCACACCGACTGTCGCAGGTCCTTTTTCTATTGGCTTTTCCTTTTGTCCCAGAAATAAAAAAGCGATATAACCGCATATAGAAAGAAGGATAATAACTAATGTAATTACGATGGCAAGAAATTTATAATTCTTTTTATTCTTTTTATTCTTTTTACTCTTTTTTTCGGTTTCGTCTTTTTCAGAAACCACAGTTTGAACCTCGTCTTCCGCCACGCTTATCCTCCTCTCCCTCTTGTTAAAAATACCGAGCAGCCCGGGAACTGCTCGGTATTAGTAGAAATATCACTTCAAGCGGCTTACCACGTCGTTGGTGATATCCTGACCGCCGTACACCACGGTACTCTTGTCAAGCACAACCGAAAGCCCCTTCGTATCCGCCACTTTCTTTACCGCTTCATCGACAGATTTCTGAATGGGATCGAAAAGCTCCTGTTGTTTTACCTGCAAACGCTCCTGCGTCTGATTGTAGTAATCCGCTTTTTCCTGCTCTCCCATGCTTGCCGACTTTGTTTCAAACTCTTTCTGCGCTTCCGTTACCGCCTGCTGCATCTGATTGTTTACTTCCTGAAGCTTAGGATGCTGGCTTAAAAGCTGACGATAATCCACAACCCCAACTTTGGAAGAACTTGCCGCAGACGCTATCCCGGAACCGGATTGAGTAAGCGCCAAAGCCACAACGCTGCCTATAAAAATCAACGCAACCAACACGCTGATGATTTTAACGTGTTTTTTCTCCAACTGTACCATTAAATACTCTCCCTTTCGTCAATGAAAATTTTCTCGAAACTTTTCACATTATATCAAAGTCTCTTGCCTTATTCAAGAAATTTCTTCTTTCTTTTTCTTTCTCTTTTTTGTAAAAAAGAGAAAGAAAA
>JAGBMX010000102.1 GCA_017634675.1 Selenomonadaceae bacterium
AGTGCAAATAATCCACTTTTCACCAAAGTGTCCTCTGTCCAGTGAATTGCATCACAAAGTGTACTATTTGCGACATCATAGTCAATAGCAATGTTCTCCATTGTGCGATACTCACGGTAATACACCAGGAAAGCGCAAAGGCGGTCACGGATAGACAGTTTTGACTTGCGTCCACCTTTGGCATGGTCTTTGTTATATTTTTCTTGGAGAACTTCTTCCATTGCCTCAAATGTCTTCCTAATGACACCATACTTCCGCTGAAATTCCTCATCGCTAAGGCGGTCGATTCGTGCTCTCGTTTCCATAACATCACCCCAGCTTAGTATATCACAAATTTTTTAGTATTACTAGTTTCCGAATAGGTCTAATGAAGCCAAACACAAAATTTTATTTCGTTTACTATATTTGTATATTATGCGTGTAAAAAGGAAGAATGAAAATGGAAATCACAAACAACATGAATTATCGCGAATTGGGAAATACGGGGCTTAAGGTCAGCGAAATCGGAATGGGATGCGAAGGATTTGCCGAAAATGATTGCAATATGACTAAAACGCTTTTCGATATCGCCGAAGCTCACGGGGTAAATTATTTTGACCTTTATACATCAAATCCTGACGTACGGCGCGCCGTCGGGGATGCCATGCAAGGACGACGAGAGAAATTTATCGTTCAATCTCATATCTGCTCCGTTTGGCAAGACGGTCAATATAAACGCACCAGAAAACTTGACGAAGTTCAAGAAGGTTTTGAAGAAATGATGAAGCTTTTGCAGACAGATTATCTGGATGTAGGCATGATTCATTACTGCGATGCGCTTTCGGATTGGGAGGATATAGAAAACAACGGCATTTTGGCGTATGCAAAAGAATTAAAAGCGTCGGGGCGTATTCGTCATATCGGTCTTAGCAGCCACAATCCTCAAGTCGCTTTAAAATCAGTGGAAAGCGGCGCTATCGAAGTCTTGATGTTTAGCGTTAATCCATGTTACGATCTTCAGCCGGCATCTGAAGACGTAGAAGAACTATGGGCGGCGAAAAATTACGCCGGAACATTGACGAATATGGATCCGGACAGGGAAAAACTTTACGAAACCTGTCAACGATTAGGCGTTGGGATTACGGTAATGAAAGCTTTCGGCGGCGGCGACCTTTTGGACGCAAAACTGTCTCCCGCAGGAGCGGCGCTTACGGTGAACCAATGTATTCATTATGCGCTTTCCCGTCCCGCAGTATCGGTTGTGTTGGCGGGCGCCCATTCGCCTGAGCAGCTTTTAAATGCTGTCGCTTACGAAAAAGCGACGGAAGAAGAAAAAGATTACGCTTCTGCGTTTAAAAGTTTTCCACGCATAAATTGGACGGGACATTGTATGTATTGCAGCCATTGCGCCCCTTGTCCGCAAAAAATCGACGTGGCTTATGTGACAAAATTTTTGAATTTGGCAATTCATCAGGCAAAAGTCCCAGAAACGGTTCGAGAGCATTACGCCTCCCTTGCCCATCATGCGGGAGAGTGTTTAAAATGCGGCGTATGCGAAATCCGTTGCCCGTTTGGCGTAAAAATCAGGGACAATATGGAAAAAGCCAAAGAGATTTTTGGCTATTGATTGGTTGAGATTGGTTGATTTGCCAGCATAATGCAAAAATCACCTTGCAAAGGAAAATTTATGTCCACTAGGCAATTCAAAAATTCTTAACGACAAAAAAGAGAATCTCGTAAATTTAAGTCGAGATGCTCTTTTTTTATTAAAAATAAAAATAAAAAGCTTTTCTTTCGTTTATTTCAAAATTATGGTACAATGCAAACAGTTTTATAAAAAAGTTAGATTTACGAAAGGGATTTATGATAAGTTTTACAACGAATTCTGAAAATGAAACAGAAAAAATCGCCGCCATTGTGGGAAAACATATAAAGAGGGGGACGACGCTTGCCCTCATGGGAGATTTGGGCGCAGGAAAAACCCTTTTTACAAAACACATCGCAAAGACTTTGGAGGTTAAAAGCGAGGTTACAAGTCCCACTTTTAATTTAATGAACGTTTACGAGGGAATTTGCCCTATTTATCATTTTGATTTGTATCGTTTGGATAATGTTTCGGAACTCTATGACATAGGGTTTTACGAATATGTAGAATCCGACGAAGGAATTTCCGTGATTGAATGGGCGGATAAATTCAGAAGCGAACTGCCCGTAAATACCGTTAATGTTAATTTTGAAGTTTTAGACGAAAACTCAAGAAGAATTTCGTTTTCGGGAAAGGGCGAAATTGCCGAAGATTTGATTGAGATGTTGGGGAAAGGAATTGATTAGACTTGCTTGTTTTAGCGCTGGAAACTTCGTCAAAAGTATCTTCCGTAGCCGTTGCGGAGGAAAACAGACTGCTTGCGGAGATAACAAGCGAGTCAAAATTAACCCACTCAAAAACCCTCGTAGCTCATATAGAAAAGGTTCTCGATCTTGCAAACAAAGATAAAAAGGAACTTGACGCCGTAGCGGTAAGTTTAGGTCCCGGCTCTTTTACCGGGCTTCGCATAGGTCTAGCGGCGGCAAAAGCTATCGCTTACGCCCTTAATATAAAAATTTACGGCGCTCCGACTTTGCAATCCTTGGCATATCATTTTGCAGTTCCGAATTTGCGCGTAGTTTCGTTAATGGATGCGCAAAAAGGTATGGTATATAGGGAACATTATAAATTTAACGGAGGAAAGTTGCAGATTATAGAGCCGCTTTCAGTCGTAAGCGTTGAGGAGGCAAGGCGGGAAGTTTTGTCAAAAGACGAAGATGCGGTTTTGTTGGGTGAAAAAGCCGCAAAAGTTTACGAAGGTATTGACAAGGGTAAAATATTTCTTGCGCCCTTTTATGAGAGAATGCCCAGAGGGGCGCTTATAGCAAGATACGCTTTTCAACATTTTGAAAACGAGGATAATTTAATGACTTTGGAGCCTCTGTATGTAAGGCGTTCCGAAGCGGAAGAACTATGGGAGAAGCGTCATGGCTGACCCGATTTTTCGAGAAATTGAAGCAAAAGACATTGACGGCGTTTACAAGGTTGAAGAAGCGTCCTTCGCAATCCCGTGGACGAGAGAAGCCATAGAGGATGCGGCAAAAAGAAATGACACGATTTATCTTGCGGCTGTTCTTGACGAAAAAATAGTGGGATTTATTGGAGCGTGGATTATAGCGGGAGACGCAGAAATTACGAATGTGGCGGTACTGCCTGAATTACGAGGGCAAAAAATTGCGTCAAAGCTTATGGCGGCATTTATTGAAAGAGCGAAGTTAAAAGGCGCAACGGCCATGACTTTAGAGGTAAGACCGTCAAATATTGCCGCTATCGCCCTTTACAAAAAATTTGGAATGGAAGAAAAAGGTAGAAGAAAAAAATACTATCAGGATAATAAAGAGGATGCGTTAATTTTCTGGAATACTCAAATATAGTTGGTGTTTAGTGAAAAACGTACGATTAGTGTCTAAACCAGTTATTAAAGTTTTTTCTCTTTCTCTTTCTTTGCTTCTTTCTTTCTCTTTCTCTTTTTTTCAAAAAAGAGAAAGAGAAAGAAAGAAGGAACTTGCGGTAGAAACAACGGTGGAAGTTATGAAGAATAAAATTGTAACATTAGGCATAGAATCTAGTTGTGACGAAACGGCGGCGGCAGTGGTTTTGGACGGGAGAAAACTTTTGTCCAATATAATATCTACGCAGATACCGATTCATCAGAAGTACGGCGGAGTTGTGCCGGAGATAGCTTCTAGGAAACATATTACGAGCATTATGCCCGTAATAGACGAAGCTCTTTGTAAGGCTGAAATAAATCTGGAGCATATAGACGAAATCGCCGTAACTTACGGACCGGGACTTCAAGGGGCGCTTTTGGTTGGGCTGTCTGCGGCAAAAGCGTTGGCGTTTGCGACGGATAAACCTCTTATCGGAGTAAACCATCTGGAAGGACATATATTCGCAAATTTTTTGAGCGAGCCGAGTTTGGAGCCGCCATTTGTATCTCTTGTGGTGTCCGGGGGGCATACGTCTTTGGTGGAGGTTGAAGATTACAATAAATTTTCACTTATGGGCGAAACAAGGGACGACGCGGCAGGCGAGGCTTTTGATAAAGTGGCGCGGGTGATGGGGCTTCCGTACCCCGGCGGACCTGAAATTGACAAACTTGCAAAAAAAGGCAATCCAATGGCGATTGATTTTCCGAAGGCTCTCCGAAATAACGGAGATTATGATTTTAGTTTTAGCGGACTGAAATCCGCAGTTTTAAATTACTTAAATCAAAAGAAGTTAAAAAAAGAAGATGTGAATAAAGCCGATGTTGCCGCCTCTTTTCAGGAAGCTGTGGTAGAAATATTAACCGAAAAAGCTATGAAGGCGATGGAACGACGAAGAATGAACACTCTGGTTTTGGCGGGAGGGGTTGCGGCTAACAGCGCATTAGGAGAAAGATTGAAAACCGAAGCAAAAAAGAGAAATTATCGTTATATATCTCCAACATTAAATTTATGCACGGACAACGCCGCAATGATAGCTTGCAGGGGCTATTTTCAGGCAAGAGAAGGACATTACAGCGACTTATATTTAAACGCCGAACCGGGGCTTTCTCTTGTTTATTAAAGGAAACTTCTAAAAACGGTTCTTTTCTTTCTTTTTCTTGAAAGAAAAAGAAAGAAAAGAACCAAAAGAAAGAAAAAGAACTTTAATAAAAATGAATATGTAATGTTTATACATAAAATTAAATAAAACGTTGATAAAATTTTTTCTCTATCTTTTTCTTTACTTCTTTCTTTGTCTCTCTCTTTATTATAAAAAAGAGAGAGAAAAAGAAAGAAGGAACTGACAATTAATAGAAGGATTGATATAATTGGAAACCAAAGAAAAGATAATAGGAGCGATTAAGATTGCCGTTGATAAAGCGGTAGAGGAAGGGCTGTTGCCCGGCGCTGAACTGCCTGAAATTCAGCTTGAGGTGCCGCCGGAAAAGTCCATGGGAGACTTTGCGACTAATATCGCTATGCAGTCCGCTAGGGTTATGCGGCAAAATCCCAGAAAAATTGCGGAGATTATCGCAAAAAATCTTGAAGGGGATTGGCTTGAAAAGACGGATGTAGCGGGTCCGGGATTTTTGAACATTTATTTAAAATCCAATGTGCTTTACGATTCGTTTCAGAAGATATATGAGAAGGGCGACGAGTTTGGCAAATTGCCGCCTAAAAATGCGGGGAAAATTCAGGTTGAATACGTGAGCGCAAATCCAACCGGACCGCTTCATGTGGGACACGGTCGAGGCGCGGCTTTTGGGAGCGCCCTTGTAAATCTCCTTAGGGCGGCGGGGTATGACGTTGAAAGCGAATATTATATAAACGATGCGGGAAATCAGATGGATAATCTCGCTAAGTCTGTAAACGCCAGATATTTGGAACTTTTCGGCAAAGACGTAACATTCCCCGAAGACGGCTATCACGGCGCGGATATTGTGGATACGGCGAAACGCATAAAGGAACGGGACGGGGATAAATATTTAACTTTGTCGGAAGATGAAAGACTTGAAATTTTTAAAGATTTGGCGTATAAGGAAAAATTAGCGGTTTTAAAAGAGGATTTAGAAGATTTTCAAGTTACGTTTAACGTATGGTTCAGCGAAAAGACTCTTCATCCCAACGCCGTAAACGCCGCCGCCGCCGATTTGAAAGCAAAGGGTAAGGCTTATGACAAGGACGGCGCTCTTTGGTTAAAATCCACCGAATACGGCGACGATAAAGACAGAGTCATATTTAGGGACAACGGAGTTCCCACATATCTTGCCGCCGATATTGCTTACCATAAGAATAAGTTCGAAAGAGGATTTTCCAAGGTTATAAATATTTGGGGAGCGGATCATCACGGTTATATTTGTCGGGTAAAGGCAGCCATGACCGCTCTTGGGTTTGATGCGAAAAATCTTGAAATCCTTTTAATGCAGATGGTAAGCCTTTATAGGGGCGGCGAACTCGTCAAGATGTCCAAACGCACGGGGGAGAGCATAACTCTTAGGGAACTCATGGAGGAAGTCGGAGTCGATGCCGCAAGATATTTCTTCTTAATGCGTTCGGCGGACAGTCAGCTGGATTTTGATTTAGATCTTGCGAAAAAAGAATCAAGCGAAAACCCCGTTTATTATGTGCAGTATGCTCACGCAAGGATTTCAAGTATTTTGAGGAACGCCCCCGACGCAGGGTTAAAGCTTTTGGATAAGCCGAACTTCTCTCTTTTAAAAGAGGAAGAAGAGCAGGATTTAATAAAAAAGATTGCTTCGTTTGAAGAAGAAATTGACAAGGCTGCATTTGAATATGCGCCGCAACGTATCGCAAAATACGCTTACGATTTGGCGAGCGTTTTCCATAGTTTCTACAATCATTCAAGAATCGTAGGCGTGGGAGAGGAACTGGGCAACGCCAGACTTGCCTTGGCCGCAACGACGGCGAGGGTAATTAGGTTGGCTCTTAAAATTTTAGGCGTATCTGCCCCGGAGAAGATGTAGGAGGAGAAATTTGCATGGATTATTTAACAGCTTCCGAAGCCGATGTGGCTTACGATATCTTAAAGAAGCGAGGCACGGCCGTTTATTATAAGGATCTTGTGACGGAAGTCATTGAGAAAAAGCAAAAACCCGTGCGCTCCATGTCGGCGGCCATCTCGGAGGTCTATACCCATATAAATATGGACAGCCGCTTTCACTATGCGGGGGAAGGAAATTGGGACTTAATCGAATGGGCGCCGCCCGAGGTAAAACGTCATACGAGAGTTGCTTCGGGCGAGGGAAAATCGACTTCAAAATCCTCAAAAAGAAAAGAGACTTTGTTCGAAAGTATTCAGGAGTAAGTTATGGCGAAGTATATATTTGTAACGGGGGGCGTTGTGTCGTCCTTGGGTAAAGGTATAACGGCGGCGTCGTTGGGGCGGCTTTTAAGAAATCGCGGACTAAAAATCACCATTCAAAAATTCGATCCCTATATAAACATAGATCCCGGCACCATGAGTCCTTACCAACACGGCGAAGTTTTCGTAACGGACGACGGCGCTGAAACCGACCTTGATCTTGGACATTACGAGAGATTTATCGACATCAACCTCTCCAAAAATTCAAATATCACAACGGGCAAGGTTTATTGGTCGGTGCTAAACAAGGAACGTCGCGGCGATTATTTGGGAAGCACCGTTCAGGTGATTCCCCATATTACCAACGAGATAAAGCAAAAAGTTTACGACGTGGCATCCCTTGACGAAGCGGACGTTGTTATAACCGAAATTGGCGGCACGGTTGGCGATATCGAAAGCCAGCCTTTTTTGGAAGCCATTCGCCAAATAAAAAAAGAAGTTGGCAAAAACGACGTTTTATACATCCATGTAACCTTGCTGCCGTATATATCGGCGGCGGGGGAACTGAAAACTAAGCCTACGCAACACAGCGTAAAAGAACTTCGAGCTATAGGAATTCAACCGGATATTTTGGTGTGTCGCACGGAAAAAACGATTTCAAAGGATATGAAGGAAAAAATCGCCCTTTTCTGCGATGTGGACGCTAACGCAGTTATCGAAAACAAAACGGCGGCGAGTATTTATGAAGTTCCTCTTATGATGCAGCAAGAAGGACTTGACAAAATAGTTCTGCAAAAGCTGGACATGAATTACGGTCCTGCGAACATGGCGGATTGGGAACGAATGGTATATAAGATTTACCATCCCGAAAAAAAAGTGCGGGTTGCGGTGGTCGGAAAATACGTAGAACTTCCCGACGCTTATATCTCCGTAACGGAAGCTTTGCACCACGCAGGGATTGCAAACGAAAGCGAAGTTAAAATCGAATGGGTCAATTCGGAGGAATTGGAAACGGAAACAGCCGATCTTGACGAAATCTTCGGTCGAGTTTACGGGATTTTGGTACCCGGAGGTTTTGGGGACCGCGGGGTAGAAGGAAAAATCAAGGCGATAAAATACGCAAGAGAACATAAAATTCCATTTTTAGGGCTGTGTCTTGGTATGCAATGCGCCGTTATAGAATTTGCCCGCAACGTATGCGGCATGGCAGACGCCCATAGCAGCGAATTTAGCGAAGATACCAAACATCCGGTTATAGCTTTGATGGATTCTCAGCTTGGGATTGAGGACAAAGGCGGTACGATGCGCCTTGGCGCGTATCCCTGTAAAATTACGCCGGGAACCGTCACTCACTCTTGCTACGGAAAAGAAGTAATATCCGAAAGACATCGTCATAGATTTGAGTTTAACAATAAATTTAAAGAAGAATTGACACAAAAAGGATTGATTATTGCGGGAACTCTCCCCGATAACAGTTTGGTAGAGATAATAGAAGTAAAGGATCATCCCTTTTTTGTGGCAAGCCAGTTCCACCCGGAATTAAAGTCGCGTCCCAATAATCCACATCCGTTGTTTGAAGGATTTGTAAGAGCGGCTTTAAAAGCAAAAGGGTCCTTTAACGAAATTAAGTAAAACTTGTTTTTAATCTTAATGGTAACAATAAAAAAATAAATTAATTAACCGGGATTCCAAAGGGCTGCGCCCTTTGGCGGGTGCAGGGCGGCGCCCTGCCGGGGTTTGGGGCGGAGCCCCAACAAGACAAGGAGGACGAACATGAAAATTTTGGCGGCTGACGGAATTTCTAAGGAAGGCATAGCGCTTTTGATGCGGGAGCCTAATTTTGAAGTTGTCATAAAGGATAAGATTTCCCACGAAGAATTGGTTGATACCATAGGGGAATACGATGCGCTTATGGTGCGCTCGGCGTCTAAGGTTACGGCGGACGTTATCGAAAAGGCGAATAAGTTAAAGATTATCGGTCGCGCAGGCGTTGGCGTCGATAATATCGATATTCCCGCCGCGACTGCCAAGGGGATTATCGTTATAAATTCGCCGGGAGGCAATACCATAGCCGCAACGGAGCATACTATGGCGATGATGCTTGCGCTTTCAAGACATATTCCCGTTGCAAACGAAACCATGCAAAAGGGCGAATGGAATCGTAAGAAGTATGTGGGCGTAGAGCTTCGCGGCAAGACTTTGGGCGTTATCGGCATGGGTAGAATCGGTGGCGGAGTTGCAAAACGAGCGTTAGCCTTTGACATGAAGGTTATCGCATACGATCCATATATGAACGAGGAGAGGGCGAAAAATTTGGGCGTTCAGGTCGGCTCCTTGCAGGATGTTATTCGCGAATCCGATTTTATAACCGTGCATATGCCGCTTACCCCTGAAACCAAGGGCATGATTTCCATGAAGGAAATGCGGGAAATGAAAGACGGAGTCCGTCTTATTAACTGCGCCCGAGGCGGCATTATTGACGAGGCGGATTTAGCGGCTGCCGTCAAAGAAGGAATTGTCGCGGGTGCTGCTATTGACGTATATACAAGCGAGCCTATGGCTGAGGACAATCCCCTTCGCAATGTGCCGGGAATTATTCTTACTCCGCATTTGGGCGCATCTACAGTGGAGGCGCAAATCGGAGTTTCCGTTGATGTGTCCGAGGGAATTTTAGCGGCGTTAAAAGGCGAGCCGGTGACTACCGCCGTAAATATGGCGCCGGTTTCTAAGCAGGTTATGAAAGTTTTGTCGCCCTACTTAAACCTCGGGGAACGCTTGGGTTGCACGATTTGTTCCCTTGCGGACGGCGCAATCTCCTCTCTTGAAATCAAATACAGCGGCAAAATTACTGAAGTCAACACGGGAATGCTCACAACCGCCATTATTAAAGGTATGCTAAACCCCGTTATGGAACAGGATGTTAATTATGTAAACGCTCCGAAATTTGCCGAGGAACGCGAGATTAAAGTGGTTGAAACAAAGGAGAAAGAAGCGAAACACTTCAGATCCCTTGTCAGCGTTGTGGCAAAAACCGGCAAGGGAGAAGTTGCGGTGGAAGGCACCTTGTTTGGCGACGAGGGACGCATTGTAAAAATTAATAAATTTAGAGTTGACGTGGATCCTCACGCAAGAATTTTGATCTGCCCGCATATCAACCGTCCCGGCGTAATCGGCACAGTAGGCTCCATCATGGGCGAAGCGAACATAAACATATCGGGAATGCAAGTGGGGCGCACGGAAATCGACGGTACAAACCTTATGGTGCTGACTGTAGACAACGATATTCCCTCCGCAATACTTCAAAAAGTAAAAGCCATCGACGGAATTTTTGACGCAAAACTTGTTAATTTTCATGCGGTATGATTATGTCTAAGGCAAATTTTAAAAAATGGGGGGCGGCGCTATTTTTAGCCGCCCTTTATTTTTTCCTCCTTATGGTATTTTATGTAAATATAGAACAGGATATGGGCGAGGGTTATTACCTGTCGCTTATAGCTCCGGTTCTCTTATGTCTCGTTCTCATCCAATGGGCAAGCGGGAAATTTCTGTTGTCTCCTTTTATGCTGCCAAACCTTTTGACAGGCTTGTTATGGTGCATGACGTTTCCTCTGCTCTATGAGTGGACATATAAATCTCCGTGGTATTTATCGAAAATATGTTACGATTTTATTGTGGGAACGGCGATGATTGTCTTTTTGACAAGTTTCGAAGTTCTTATAATGCGATTTGGAAGAATAAAAATAGCGGCGGCGATAATGACGGGACTGAACCTTTTGTTTATGGTTGTTCCATTGGTGCAACTCGCTTATTATTCCACCGTGCGCCATTGCCTTTCGCCTGCATCTTTAATGGCGCTTTATCTTACGAATTATAAGGAGAGTGTAAATTATCTTCAGGCAAGTTTCGGATATTTAGGATTGGCCGTTATTTTTGCAATAACTTTTTTGGTGCTGTACCTGTTTTATAAGTTTCACGAAGCTTTTGAAAAAAGTATCGCTAAGCAGGAAAAGAGTTTTTCAAAAACTGTTGCGGCGGTAGTTTTATCAGTCGCCGCGCTGTTTGTCGGAGCTTATCATTATTTGCCGCAAACATCAATGGCGGAACTCTGGCGAGATGTTACAAATTATGTTGAAAAAACTAAGGAGTACGAAAAAAATCACGAAAACAGACTTGCAACGCTTGACGTAGATAAAAATTCGACGCTCCCCGCCCTTATGGAAAAGCCGCACACCGTCATTATGGTTATCGGCGAATCGGCTTCAAGAAGCTATATGCACGTCTTTACTCCGGATATTCCCTACGAGAATACGCCTTGGATGGAAAAATGCAGGGCAAATGGAGAAATATTTTTATATAACAACGTGTATTCTTCGTGGACGCAAACCGTACCCAGTTTGCAAAGGGCATTGACAGAGGAAAGCCAGTATAACGGCAAGGACTTCTTGGATTCTTGCTCTATAATAGACGTTGCGAAAAAAGCGGGGTATGAAACATGGTGGTTCAGCAATCAAGGACGTTACGGCGAATATGACAGCATTGTCACCATGATAGCAAAGGGCGCAGATCACGCATCGTGGAGCGACGATTCTTATCTCTTTTCGGATAAATACGATATGATTCTCATGGAAGAATTAAAAAAGGTTGACCCGAATAAAAACAATTTTGTAGTGCTTCATATAATGGGCAGCCATATTTATTACAACAATCGTTATCCGGAGGAATTCATCCGTTGGAAAACCGAAGACGGTTCCGGCATGGCGACGGCTCTTGCATCGTACGCCAACAGTATTTTATATACGGATTATTTTTTGGAGCAGGTGTTTAACTACTCAAATGAGCATTTAAATCTTGCATCGATGATTTATTTTTCCGATCACGGCGAAAATCTCCTGATTTCCCACAACCCGGACGTTTTTAGTTTCGATATGGTTCGCGTTCCGATGATGATTTATCTTTCGCCCGATTATAAAAAAATGTTCCCTCAAAAAAGCCGTATGCTAAAATATCGTCAAGGCAGATATTTTACCAACGATATGATGTATGACACGATAGCGGGAATACTTTTTGCAAAGTCAAGCCGTTATGATTCCAATCAGGATTTATCGTCGCCCGATTATAAATTCACAAGAGATACGCTTGTTACGATGATGGGAGAACATCATTTAACGGAGGATCCAGAGGCGAAACCCGAAGCTGTGGAATAAAAAATCGTACCGTTTATAACAAGACTAGATGACCCCCACCTCTTAGGTGGGGTCTATATCGGAAGAAAGGCGGGAGTTTAAATCTCCCGCCTCTCGGACGTCTTGTTGAAATGCTGACGTATGTAGTTTTTTCTTCTGGCGAAGAAAAAACTTGAATTAAGGCATTTAAAAAAAACAAAGCCGCCCGATGAAGATAAAAAAATTATCTTCATCGGGCGGCTCGTTTTTTCATCAAAGCACCTTCGACAAAAACGCCTTTGTGCGCTCTTCTTTCGGGTTTTCAAATATGTCTTTGGGCGCGCCTTCTTCGATTATGCGACCGCCGTCAACAAATAAAAGCCTTGTGCCTACTTCTCTTGCAAATCCCATCTCATGAGTGACCACAACCATAGTCATACCGGAACGGGCAAGTTCCTTCATAACGTCCAACACTTCCCCCACAAGCTCCGGATCAAGGGCGGAAGTGGGCTCGTCAAAGAGCATGACCTTAGGATTCATTGCAAGTGCCCTTGCGATTGCAACTCTTTGCTGCTGACCGCCCGAAAGTTGCTCGGGGTATGCGTTCCATTTATCCGCAAGCCCTACTCTCTCCAAAAGTTCCTGCGCCTTTTTTTCTGCGTCTTCTCTGGAAATTTTTCTAACCTTCATGGGAGCTAAGACTATGTTTTCAAGAACATTCATGTGAGGAAAGAGGTTGAACCGTTGAAAAACCATTCCCACTTCGGCTCGAACCTGATTTATCTTCGCTTCGCCGGAAATTTCCGTCCCGTCAACGATAATTTGACCCTCGGTAGGCTCTTCCAGATAATTGATACAGCGAAGGAGGGTACTTTTCCCTGAGCCTGACGGTCCTATAATAACCACGACTTCCTTTGGCGCAACGTGAATATCTATACCCTTTAAGATTTCAAGATCGCCAAAGGATTTTTTTAAGCCTTTAATGCTTATCACTAACCCGCCACCTCTTTTCCAAATACGCCACAAACCTAGAAATTGAAAGAGTCATTATAAGATAAATAACAGCCACGCTAAGCCAAATTTCCATAGCTCCGTAAGTTCTGGCTATAATGAGCTGACCATTTCTGGTAAGCTCTTCAAAACCAATGACGGAAACCAACGAGGAATCCTTTAAAAGCGCGATAAATTCATTGCCAAGCGGCGGAATTACCCTTCTGAACGCTTGAGGAATTATGATGTAACGCATGGTGTCAACCCATGTCATGCCAAGGGAACGCCCCGCCTCCATCTGCCCTTTGTCAACGGAAGTAATGCCCGCGCGAAAAATCTCGGCGACATACGCGCCGCTGTTTATGCCGCAAGCCGTTATAGCCGCTATAAAAGGATCTATACGCTGCCCCGTCAACAACGGAAGGGCAAAATAGATAATAAATATCTGTACCAAAAGCGGGGTGCCGCGGAAAAAATCCACGTACACCGCCGCCGCATAACGAAGCGGTCTTATTTTGGAAATTCTGGCTATCCCCGCAAAAAGCCCAATAATAATCCCAAGAGTTATAGAAAGCGCCGTTATCTCAACAGTAACAGCTGCGCCTGTTAAAAGAAGGGGCAGCGAATTTATAACCAAATCAAAGGAAAAACTCATTTACTCGCCCCACCGAACCATCTTTCATATATCTTTTGATATTCGCCGTTGTCTTTAAGTTTCTTTAAAGCTGCATTTAACTTTTTCTGTAATTCCTCGTTGTCTTTTCTTACAGCCATACCGTAATTTTCTGCGGTAAGTTTTTCAGGAAGAGCCTTCACGCCCTCGCTATTTGTTTTCTTTATATAGTAATCATTCACCGGGCGATCGTTTATAACGGCGTCCACACCTTTAGCTTTTAATTCCATGAAACATTCGGATATTACGTTAAAGTTTTTAACGTTGCAATCCTTTATCTTAGAAGCTTCTGTGGAACCTGTGGTGCCGATTTGAGCCGCAACGCTTTTCCCTTCCAAATCTTTAAAGCCCTTGATATTCTTCTCATCGGAACGAACTACCAAAGTCAAACCCGATTCATAATAAGGATCGGAGAAAAGCACCTTGCCTTTTCTCTCATCGTTAATAGTCATACCGGAAATCGCAACATCTATATTGCCTGCCTCTAATGCGGGAATAAGACCGTCGAAAGCGATATTTGAAATTTCAACCTCCATACCCATCTCTTTCGCTAAGGCTCGTATCAAATCCATATCAAAGCCTTGATACTCTTTGTTGCCTTCTTCCTGAAATTCAAAAGGCGCAAAGTCCGCAGAGCAAGCCGCCTTTAAAACCTTGTCGCCTTTAGCGTTGCCGCCGCAACCTGTAAGCGCTGCCGATATTACAAGCAACCCCGAAAAAAACAACGCCAAAATTTTCTTGTTCATATTATTTCCTCCGATAAATCTAACAATTAACCCCCGCAATTTCATGCGAGGGTCAGGATTTAATTACTTAAGCATCGCAAGCATGGTGCCTGCGGCGACGGCTGTGCCGATAACGCCGGCTACGTTTGGGCCCATGGCGTGCATCAAAAGGTAATTGCCGGGTTTAGATTTCATACCAACCATTTGGCTAACGCGAGCCGCCATTGGAACAGCGGAAACACCGGCGGAACCGATAAGAGGATTTATTTTGCCACCCGTGGCTTTGGACATTATCTTGCCGAGAATCAAACCGCCCGCAGTGCCGCCGATAAAAGCAACAAGACCGAGAACGATTATAAGGAGCGTCTCTTTAACAAGGAAACTTTCAGCAGACATGGTCATGCCCGTGCCTGTTGCAAGAAAGATAGTAACCATGTTGCAAAGAGCGTTTTGCGCGGTATCGGAAAGACGATCCATAACGCCGGATTCACGGAACAAATTGCCAAGCATAAGGCAACCCAACAACGCCGCAATAGAGGGAAGGAGCAAACTTATAAAGATAGTGGCAACTATCGGGAAAACGATGCGCTCGAAACGGGTGACGGGACGAAGGTTTTCCATTGTGATTTCACGCTCTTTTTGAGAGGTAAGCATCATCATAACAGGCGGCTGAATAAGGGGAACCAAAGACATATAAGAATACGCCGCAACGGCTATTGCGCCTAAAAGATGCGGGGCAAGCTTCGTCGAAAGATAAATGGAAGTAGGGCCGTCTGCGCCGCCGATAATACCGATAGCCGCCGCTTCGTGAACGGAAAATCCCAAAAGCATGGCTCCCGCTAACGCAACAAACACGCCTATCTGCGCCGCCGCGCCAAGCATGAGAGTTATGGGACGGGCAAGGAGCGGGCTAAAGTCCGTCATGGCGCCTATGCCTAAGAATATAAGCGGCGGGAAGATTTCAAATTTAATACCGAAGTTGATGGCTTTCATTACGTTCATTTCCTCGCCGAAAAAACCGGTGCAAGGAATGTTTGCAAGTATACAGCCAAAAGCTATGGGTCCTAAGAGCAGAGGTTCAAACTCTTTTACTATAGCAAGGTACAAGAGTATAAGCCCTACCAAAATCATGATACCGTGGCCTCCGGTGAAAGAGGCAAAACCGCTGTCGTTCCAAACAGATTGGAGGGAGACGACAAAAGCGTTTACAAATTCCATCCGTCTACCTCCTTAAAAATTCATATTTTGAACGCGCCCCGATTGCTTCCAACCCTCGCGGTTTATGGGGCGAATCGCCTTTACGGTCCCGTACTCGCCCATTGAGGACAAAGCAGCCATAATAGCCGCTACAACTTCATCGTCGTTCTTTTGTGGAACATTGTCGGGAATAGCAACTTCCTGCACGACAGGCGAAGGAGCGGGCGCTTCTTTCGCTTTGGGCTTGGTTGGGTCAATGTAATGAATCAGCTTAATCAAGTACATCAAAGCGATCAGCACTAGAAATACGACTGTCATATTGATGAGCATGATTATAAATGGGTTGGTTGTAACCGGTTGATGCATTTAATCACCTCATTGATATAGTAGCAAATAACAAATTAGATTATAACTCATAAAAAAAATTTTTTCCACTAAAATTTTTAAACGGTATCCGCGGGGTTAAATTTTATCATTAACAACAGCACTATTACGGTGATAATGCCGCTTATGGAAAATCAGCAGCCAGATAATGATAAATATGGATTGACAAATGGTATCACAAAAATTCAAGGGCTGTGAAACAGTCGGTTTTTGGAAACATCGACATCACAGCCCTTATATTTGCATGCCTTTTCACAACACCATAATTTTTACGACATCCCAATTAAACATTTTTACAAAGTTTCAAGATAAGCCGCCATATTTTCCGCCGTCTCCTTTGCAGCCCTTGCAGCTTTAACAACGTTCAAAGGTCCCGTTACAACGTCGCCCGCAGAGAAAATTCCTTCGCGGCTTGTCTGACCTTTTTCATCAACTTCCAACAAACCTCTGTCGTTAGAGTCGAGTCCATGAGTAGTGTTTACAAGTTTGTCCTTAGGACGCTGGCTGACGGCGATAATCGTGCTGTCAGCTTCGTGAAGTTCAGGCTCGCCTTCGGATACTAAATTCCCGTTCTCATCGTACTCGCGTTTCACAAACACGGGGCCTTTATCGGTTATTTCCTTAACGCCCATGCCGTAGAAAATGTCCACGCCGTCGGCTAACGTATATTCGACTTCTCTTTCGCTTGCGCTGGATTTTAACCCTCTAGCATAAATCGAAACGAATCTTGCGCCTCTACGAAGCGCGGTACGCGCAGCGTCCATAGCGGAGTTGCCCGCGCCTATAACCGCAACCGTATCGCCTAATTCATAAGCTTCGGGGCTTTGCAGGTAGTCTATCGTATAATGCACATTGCCCAAACTTTCGCCGGGAACGCCCAAACGACGTGCGCGCCATGTGCCGGAGCCGATAAAGATAGCTTTGTACCCATCACCGAACAAATCGTCAAGATGCAATGCGCCGCCAATCGTCGTATTCGGGCGAATGTGAATGCCAAGCTCCCGAAGTTTCTTTCCATAACGCTCCAAAAGCGTTCTGGGAAGTCTGAATTCTGGAATACCGTAGCGCATCATGCCGCCGATTTTATCTTTTCTCTCAAAAATCGTCACATCGTAGCCCTTTTGCGCCAGTACGACAGCCACGACCATACCGGCGGGACCGCTGCCCACAATGGCGACTTTTTTACCCTTTGGCGCTTCCTTTTCAAGCACAAGTTTTTCAAAGAACGCATCGGAAATATAATGCTCAATACTTGAAATATGTATCGCAGAACCCTTAATTCCCTGCACACAATGACCTTCGCATTGTTTTTCGTGATCGCAAACAAGGGAACAGAACATACTCATGGGATTATTTGCAAAAAGCATCGCTGCCGCTTCCAAGCCTTTTCCCTCAAGGAACAGTCGAATCATTTCCGGGATATTCGTCTCAATAGGACAACCCTTCAATCTACACATGGGCTTTTTACACTGCAAGCACCGTTTCGCTTCGTTTATAACGTGAACAGACATCTTACTCTCCCCTAATCAATCAAATTGCATAAATTTTCAAACATTTCATTTTTTACATAAGGACGCAAGGAAAACCCTTGCGTCCTTAATAAATTTTTACTTGCGGGCAGACTCGACCGCCGCAACGAATTTCTTTGCCATCTCTGTTACAGCCGCATAATCGCCCTTCTTTGCGCCCGCCGTCAAACTGCCGCCCGCGCTCACCGCAACGCAACCAGCCTTTAACCAATCAGCGGCGTTTTCGGCGTTCACGCCGCCAGAGGGCATAAGCTGCGCCTGAGGAAGAGGTCCGTGAATATCCTTAATCATATTTAATCCGACAATATCGCCGGGGAAAATTTTGATAATATCCGCGCCCGCCTTCAATGCGTCCACAACACCCGCGGGAGTAAGTACGCCGGGGCAGGAAACAACGCGATAAAGGTTGCACATCTCAACAACGTCTTTATCAAAAGCGGGGGAAACGATGAATTTTGCGCCCGCAATAATGGCAAGACGAGCGGTTGTAGGCTCTAAAACGGTACCCGCGCCGATCACAACGCTGTCGTCGTTCGCGTATTTATCCACCAAAGTCTTAATAGCGGTAGGCGCGTCAGGAGTGGTAAAAGCCAACTCTATAGCCTTAACGCCGCCTGCAATGCAAGCGTCCGCTGTCTTTACGCCGTCTTCCATGGTCTTGCCACGAACAACTGCGACAACGCCGATACCGGAAAGTTTTTGCATTACTACCGATTTATCCATTTTTATCAACCTTTCATTATTAATTGTTTTTATTTCATCACGGCTGTTTACCGATATAAGCCAAGATACCGCCGTCAACGTAGAGGATATGACCGTTCACAAAATTCGACGCATCGGACGCCAAGAAAATCGCGGGACCCTCCAAATCCTCGGGAGTTCCCCAACGGTTCGCCGGAGTCTTCGACAAGATAAAGCTGTTGAAGGGATGGCCTTCGGTTCTAAGCGGCGCAGTCTGCGGAGTCGCGATATAGCCCGGGCCTATGCCGTTGCACTGAATATTTGCGCTGCCGTACTCGGAGCAAATATTTCTCGTAAGCATCTTTAAGCCGCCCTTAGCCGCCGCATAAGCCGAAACGGTCTCTCTGCCAAGTTCGCTCATCATGGAGCAGATGTTTATAATCTTGCCGTGACCCTTCTTTATCATGCCCGGAATTACAGCCTTCGATACGATAAACGGCGCATTCAAATCAATATCTATAACCTGACGGAATTCTTCCGTACTCATTTCTATCATGGGAATACGCTTGATAATACCCGCATTATTCACCAAAATATCAACGGTGCCAAGCTCTTTCTCGATGTCTTTCACCATCTTTTGAACTTCGTCTTCTTTGGTAACATCGCAGAAATATCCTTTAGCGTCGATGCCTTCCTTCTTGTAAGCCTCAACGGCTTCCGCCATGTGCTTCTCGCCGCGGCAGTTAAAAGCTATCTGCGCCCCCGCTTTAGCGTACGCCTTTGCAATCGCAAAACCTATTCCGTAAGCCGCTCCCGTTACAAGCGCTACCTTTCCTTCAAGCGAAAACTGTTTCAAATAATCCATTTTAGTCTCCTTTTTCTTTAACCGCTAATTTCTTTACTTTCTTTTCTCTTTCTTTTTTGTAAAAAAGAAAGAGAAAAGAAAGTAACAAAGAAAAGAGAAAGAAAAAACTTTAACAAACTCGAACTAATAGTTTAGACACAAAACTTAAAATTTGCTCCAAACCCATTATTAAAGTTTTTTTCTCTTTTTTCTTTTGTTACTTTTCTTTTTTCTCTTTTTTTACAAAAAAAGAGAAAAAAGAAAAGTAAGAATTTTTATCTCAAATCAGGATTTTTAATATGATCCATGTCGTCGAAAGTTTTGTTCTCGCCGCCCATAGCCCAGATAAAGGTGTAGTTGGATGTGCCGCAACCCGAGTGAATGCTCCAAGAGGGGCTGATTATCGCCTGTTCGTTTTGCATAACGACGTGACGGGTTTCGGTGGGTTCGCCCATTAAGTGGAAGACAACTTCGTTTTCGGGAATTTCGAAATAGAAGTAAATCTCCATGCGACGCTCGTGAGTGTGAGAAGGCATCGTGTTCCAAACGCTGCCCGGTTCTAACGCCGTCATGCCCATGGAAAGCTGGCAGGTTTCCAATACGTCCGGGTGAATGAATTGGTTGATGGTGCGTTTGTTGCTTGTCGCCGCGTCTCCGCAGGGAACTTTGTTGGCGTCTTTAATGGTGAGAAGTTTTGTCTCGAAAGCGCGGTGCGCCGGCGCGGACACCATATAGAATTTTGCGGGCTTGCCGCTGTCCTTGCTCTTAAACTTAACTTCTTTCGTACCCATTGTGATATATAAGCAATCCTTATAGCCAAGCTCGTAAGTCTTGCCGTCGGCAGTTATGGAGCCGTCGCCGCCTAAGTTGAAAATGCCGATTTCGCGACGCTCCAAGATGAACTTTGTGCCGAAATTATGCCAAACATCAATTCCTTTTTCCAAGGGAACCTCGCTGTTTACGGGCATACAACCGAACGTCACCATGCGGTCAACATGGGAATAAACCGCCGTAACCTCGTCCGCCTTAAAGAGATTTTCTATCAAAAACTCCTTGCGTACTTCCTCCGTCGTATATCTCTTAAAATCCTTCTGATTAGCCGAATATCTTATGTCCATCCTTCAAAAAACCTCCATTTTACTGCGCCATAAATTTTTCAAGTTTATCCCTTGTGGGAAGCCCCTCGTTATCGCCCGCGACCATGATGGCAAGCGCGCCGATAGCCGCGCCGCGTCTCGCCGCTTCCTTTAAAGATTTTCCTTCAAGCAGAGCAGAAACCGTACCGACCGCAAAACCGTCGCCTGCGCCTACCGTATCTACGACTTTCTCTACTTTAAAGGAAGGCACGTTAAACTCCTCACCGTCTTTTGTCTTGCCATAAGCGCCGTCCGCGCCGCCCAACTTTATGACAACGGATTTTGCGCCTTTGCCGATATAGAAGTCGGCAATTTCTTTGGGATTTCTCGTGCCGATTAAAGTTTCGCCTTCGCCTAAGCCGGGAAGAACCAAGTCCGCATTATCCGCCAACTTGTTTAATGTAGTGACCATTTTTTCCTTGTTAGGCCAAAGCATGGGACGCAAATTCGGGTCAAAGGAAACCGTCGCGCCGTGCGCTCTTGCGTCCTTCATCAAACGCTCCGCCGCCGCGCAGCAAGAATCCGACAACGCTGCGGGAATACCCGTTACATGAACGTGTTTTATGCCGTCCCATTTAATCTTATCCAAATCCTTCGGGTCAAAATGCGAAAAAGCGGTGTGACGGCGATAATTCGCAACAAAAGGATCGTGACCGTCCGTCACCTTCTCTTTAAACTGCATACCCGTCAAATTATCGGGATCCGTCACCACATAAGTCGTATCTATACCGCTTGCGTTCAAAAAGTCTATTATATGCTCCCCGATCGGGTCTTTGCCCACTCTGGACACATACGCCATCTTATGCCCCAAGCGGGAAAGCCCTATGGAAAAATTAACCTCCGCCCCGCAGACGTACTTCGTAAAATGGTTGGCGTCCTTCAAAGCCACAGCCTCGTCCGCCACAAACAACCCCATGGGTTCGCCAATCGTTAAAACTTCCGCCATGCTCTTTCCTCCCGTTTACTTTTAAGTCAAGTTCTTTACTTTCTTTTCTCTTTCTTTTTTGTAAAAAAGAAAGAGAAAAGAAAGTAACAAAGAAAAGAGAAAGAAAAAACTTTAATAATTGTTACTGACTAGGATTATTAGTTTTTATTACCAAATCATTTTTATACTTCGTTGTAAACTTTTTCTATAAACTCTCTTGTTTGCACCGCATTTTCGGGAACGGTATTTTCCAACGTCGCTTCGATTGAAGGTTTGGTTTCTTTCAGGAACTTCAAAATCTTATCGTATTTCATATTTCCAGTACCTGCGGCGATAGACACCATTTTGCCGTCCTCAACCTTGAAGTCCTTTAAATGCACGACTTCGATTTCAGGCGCTAAAAGCTCCATAGCTTCGTCTATCACACATTCCCTGTCCTCATAATTCTCTATGGAAAGAAGATTTACGGGGTCAAATATGATTCTTAAATTCGGAGACGCTATTTCATCCAAAACCCGCCTTGCAACTTTGGGGTTCCACACGATATGGTTCCACACAGGCTCTATCGCAAAGAGTACGCCTAATTTTTCGGCGGCTTCGACTACCGGCGCAACTCCCCTTAAAAAAGCTTGCAGAGCCGTTTCGGTGTGACAGGCTTTTTCGTATGTATACGCTTCGTTAGGCGCGCCGGTCTCCGTGCCGACTACCGAACAGCCTAAAATCACCGCCATGCGAAGATGAGCTTCATATAACTTTTGCAATTTTCTTACTTCGTTAATATCGGGATGCGCCAGGTTTTTATAGCAACCCAATACCGCTATATCCACGCCTTCGCCCTCAAAGCTCTTCTTAATCTCCCTTGAAAGCCCCGAGGTGAAGGTTTCGGGCGTCATTTTAAACCCCTGCACCGTTTTCCCCAGCGCCAAATGGACACAAGAAAAGCCTTGCTCCCTTGCGTAACCCGCCCGTTCTTTAAGCGTTCCCGCTTTCATGTCGTGCAGCCTTATCCCAAGCCTAAGCAAAGCTCTCATCTCCTATTCTTTTAATCGTAAATCCCGCTCCCTTATATATTCTCCTTTTTTTTCAAATGCCCTTCAAAAATTTTTTTAATTGATAAATTTTTTGAAGAATTTTTAAAAATAAAAAAACGAATGGCAATACATTATTTAACGTTTAGCATTAACATTTCCTACAACTTCGTAAATCATGCCGTTTTTCCCGTGAGTAGATGACATAAGGTAAAGTGAATCAATTTCCTCCGTTCCTTTCGGCAATACTTCCGTCAATTTTTCAATTTTTCCGTCAAAAATCGCTTTTCGTACTAATGTGATATGGGGAGAAAAACGTTTTCGGTCATATTGTATATTGTTTATGGCCAAAATTCTTCTAACTCGCTTTACAGTCGCTTCCATCTCTTCGTTTCTTCGAGTTCCCACCCAATATAAATCCCCAAAATTTCCTATACCGTCCAACTCAACGGTAAACGGAGAAAACGAAACGGTTTCCAAAGTTTCTAAAACATAATACGGATCTTTATATTCCCCAATAAAGGCAATGGTCATATGTAAATTTTCCGTCGATACATAATGTCCTTTCATCCCCAAAGATTGCCAATATTTTTGAATTCGCGACAATTCATTCAAAATTTTGTCGCTAAATTGTACAGCTATAAATAATCTCATTTGTCCTCCTTAACATACTCAGTATAAATTGTTACTATTGACGGGTAGTAAAAAAAGAAAAATATTGCTCTTCATGGTCAACCCTTCCGCCCTTCGGGCACCTCCCCTTTCAGGGGAGGCTCTCTGATTTCTCATTTTGTGGATATATAATAGAAAAGTTACCTTCACGTTGCCTCCCCTGAAAGGGGAGGGGGACCGCGAAGCGGTGGAGAGGTCGACCATGAACGGCACTAATTCGCCTTTCGCACCACTATGTTGTATTACCCGTGAATAGTAACTATAAATTCATAGAGATAAACAAACAATCTGCGCATGAGCTTGACTATAAAACCTAAAAAAAATCCCGCCCAAAGCAATCGCTTTGAACGGAATTTTTTAGGAGTTCATTTTACATCATGCCAGGCATTCCGCCGCCCATGCCTGCGCCCATGGGAGCGGGAGGTTCTTTTTCAGGCTTATCCGCAACCAAAGTTTCGGTGGTAAGCACCATAGCCGCGATAGACGCAGCGTTCTGCAATGCGGAACGGGTTACTTTGGCAGGATCTACGATACCGGCCTTTATCATATCCACATATTCATTCTTAACAGCGTTAAAGCCTACGCCGTCGCCCGCCTTCTTAACGGCTTCAACAACGACGGAGCCTTCAAGACCTGCGTTGTTTGCAATCTGGCGAACCGGCTCTTCGATAGCGCGTTTTACGATATTCACGCCGACTTTGACATCGCCTTCAACATTTAATTTATCGAGAGCGGGCAAAATGTCGATAAAGGTGGTGCCGCCGCCTGCGACAATACCTTCTTCAACAGCTGCGCGAGTAGCGTTTAAAGCGTCCTCAATGCGATACTTCTTCTCTTTCATCTCAACTTCGGTAGCCGCGCCGATTTCGATAACCGCAACGCCGCCCGCAAGTTTAGCAAGACGCTCCTGAAGTTTCTCTTTATCAAAGTCGGAGGTTGTCTCTTCAATCTGCTTCTTAATCTGATTTACCCGAGCGTCAATAGCGCCTTTATCGCCTACGCCGTCAACGATGGTAGTCTCTTCCTTGGTGGAACGAACCTGACGAGCGCGCCCCAAGTCTTCGATGGTTACGCTGTCAAGTTTGCGACCGAGTTCTTCGCTTATAACATTGCCGCCGGTTAAGATAGCGATATCTTCAAGCATAGCTTTTCTTCTGTCGCCAAAACCGGGAGCTTTTACGGCGAGAGCCTTAAACGTGCCGCGAAGCTTATTCACAACGATGGTAGCGAGAGCCTCGCCGTCTAAGTCCTCGGCGATAACCACAAGCTGTTTGCCCATCTTTACGACCTGTTCCAACACAGGGAGAATGTCCTGTACGGAAGAAATCTTGCGATCGGTAATCAAGATGTAAGGATCTTCCATAACGGCTTCCATCTTGTCCGCATCAGTCACCATGTAAGGAGAAATATAACCGCGGTCGAACTGCATACCTTCCACAACGGAAAGGTTGGTGGCCATGGACTTGGACTCTTCAACGGTGATAACGCCGTCCTTGCCCACTTTCTCCATAGCTTCCGCGATAAGCTTGCCGATTTCTTCATCAGAGGAAGAAATCGTCGCAACCTGAGCGATATCCGCTTTGCCGTCAACCTTCTTCGCCTTTGCGTGAATTTCGCCTACAAGAGCGTCAACAGCGGTTTCGATGCCCTTTTTGATAATCATTGGATTAGCGCCCGCCACAACGTTTCTCATGCCCTCGTGAATCATTGCCTGAGCAAGAAGCGTAGCGGTAGTCGTGCCATCGCCCGCTATATCGTTGGTCTTGGTAGCAACTTCTTTAACAAGCTGCGCGCCCATATTTTCAAAGGGATCCTCAAGCTCTATATCCCTTGCAATCGTCACGCCGTCGTTGGTGATAGTGGGCGCACCGAATTTTTTATCAAGCACCACGTTGCGACCTTTAGGCCCCAAAGTAACCTTAACAGCGTTTGCAAGCGCATCAACGCCGCGACCCAACGCACGACGAGCGTCTTCATCAAATAAAATCTGCTTTGCCATATAATCTTCTCCCTTATTTTTCATGTCAGTTCTTTACTTTCTTTTTCTCTTTTCTTTATTTATAAAAAAGAAAAGAGAAAAAGAAAGTAACAAAGAAAAAGAGAAAAGAAAAAACTTTAATAATTGGTTTTGCGATGTTGTTAGTCTTTTACAATATCGCCAATATATCGCTTTCGCGAACAACTAAGTATTCTTTGTCGTCTACCTTGACTTCGGTGCCGGAGTATTTTGAGAAGAGCACTTCGTCGCCGGCTTTAACTTCCATTTTGGCACGCTCGCCGTTATCTAAAAGCTTGCCGGGGCCGGCAGCTATAACTTTACCTTTTTGAGGCTTTTCCTTTGCGGTGTCAGGCAACACAATCCCGCTAGCGGTCTTTACATCGCCCTCCGATACTTCAATGACGACTCTTTCGCCTAAAGGCTTAATCATATCTAATTCCTCCTAAATTTCGAAAATGTTAGCACTCTCAATCGCTGAGTGCTAAATACAGTGTATAGAATACCACTTTTTTTAAAAAAGTCAATAGGTAAAAGTCAAAAAAACAAAGTTTTTGCAATTTATTTTCAAAGCTTACACAAAATTACCATGTGATTTTTTGCGATGGGAATGAGAAATCTCCCACAATAAGAGCGATTCGTACAAAGTGTCTGTGATTTAAACTCCCGCCGTTTTCGTGTTTAGCCCCACGCCTAAGAGGTAAGCTAAATCTTATTATACGGTATGCGCGACTATATCCGCCACGCTGTCGGAAATTCTGTTATCGCTTTTGGAGCTTTCCACGATGCGCCGCTGTTCGTCGGTTAAAAGCGCTTCGCCATCTTCAGCCATCGCCACCAGATCCGCTACGCTGTCCGAAATGCGATTATCGCTCTTTGAATGTTCCACTATAGCCAATTCTTCAGGGCTTAATCCCGTTTCCTCAGAAGCGGTCGCCGCTCTTTCCTTTTCTGCCTTTGCCTTTTTTTTCTTGTCTTCTTCGTCCTCTTCAAATTCTCCTGTGAAATACAAAATATTTTTACTTTTATATCTGAAAATCTCACGCATAAAAATCCTCCTCCCCATATATCAATTTCTTTTTCCTTTTATCTGCTTATTTAAATTCACCTTGTGTTTGCAATCTCCTTTAATATTTTATTGATTATTTTCTATTTTTTGCTTTTTATTTTTATGAAACAACCGCATTATTGTGTTTCCTTAAATTGAATAGTATGTTATAATCTTCTTTGCTATAACAAAATTAAACGTCCCGCACCTTGAGGCGCAGGCGTCTGTCAGAGAAAAAATATATACCGCTTAACTAGCTGTTTTACACTGCAAGAGGCGGCAGACTTCTTGTAAATAGAGTTAAGGAAATGGAGTAACGTCATGAAAAAAATTGCAGTTTTAGGCTCTACCGGGTCGATAGGCTCGCAAACGTTAGATGTCATCAGAAAAAATCCCGACAAGTTTGAAGTTGTTGCCATTGTTGCGAATAACAGCTATGAGAAATTTTATGAAGAAATTATGGAATTTCAACCCAAATACGCCGTTATAGCAAGCGAAGAAGCCTATAAAAGATTAAAAGGAGAAAATTTAGGCAAAACAAAACTTTTAACAGGCAGCGAATCCATCATAAACATTTCTTCGCTTCAAGAAATCGAAATAGTAGTCACCGCAATGGTAGGATTTAGCGGATTGCTTCCCACCGTCGAGGCCATAAAAGCAAAAAAAACAATCGCTCTTGCAAATAAAGAAACCCTTGTAGTAGCGGGCGAACTCATAATGAATTTGGCAGAGAGGTATAACGCGCCAATACTTCCCGTTGATAGCGAACATTCGGCATTTTTTCAGTGTCTTAACGGCGAAGACAAAAAATCGGTGGAAAAACTTTTGCTAACGGCTTCCGGCGGACCTTTTCGCGGCAAGAAAGCAAACGAACTAAAAAATGTGAGCATAAAAGACGTACTCTCTCATCCAACTTGGAATATGGGCGCAAAAATCACAGTCGATTCGGCTACGCTTGTAAACAAAGGCTTTGAAGCAATAGAGGCAAAATGGTTGTACGATATCAATTACGATCAAATTGAAGTAGTTGTGCACCCGGAAAGTGTTATTCATTCCATGGTGGAATTTAAAGACGGAACTGTAATAGCAGAACTTGGACAACCGGATATGAGATTGCCCATTCAATACGCTCTTTCTTACCCAAACCGAATTAAGTCGGATTTTCCTCGACTTGACTTTTTTAAACTTCATTCTTTAACATTTGAAAAGCCTGATACGGAAACTTTTAAAGGGCTGCCACTTGCAATCAAAGCCGGTAAAACCGGCGGCTCCGCTCCTTGTATATTTAATGCCGCAAATGAAGTAGCGGTAGATGCGTTCTTAAAGAATCAAATCCCCTTTACGAAAATTTATGAAATAATCGAATCAACTCTTGAAAGTATCCCTCCCACATTTAATATATCTCTGGAAACTCTAATAGAAACAGACAAAGAAGCAAGAGATTTTGCGAAAGAAAAGGTGGCGCAACATGGCTGAAGAAGTTATAACAGGAATGGACTATAAGCTAATGATAGCGGGCGCATATAGCGAATTGTTATTGTCTTATGAAGAGATAAATAAAATCGCTCAAACGAAAGAGGGGGGCACGCAGGTATTAAGAACGGTTGCCTCTGCCATCATACCTCTTGCGACTGCAAAAGATACAAGCATAGGCGGGCTTTCCCGCCGCGCGTCAACGGCAGCGCGTTTAGGAGCGAGAGGCAATTCCGGCGTAGTTGTGTCCGAACTTCTTCGCGGAATATCTAAGGGATTGCAAGGGAAATACGACGCTACTTCCTCCGAGTTTGGAAAGGCTTTTCAGTACGGAATTTTACACGCTCAGCGAGTTATCAAGGACGGATACGAAGCGCCGATTATAACCGTAGCTAAAGCTGTGGCAAAGGGCGCATATCAGCTTGTACGAAAAAGAAGGCCTATTTCTGAGATTTTAACGGCAGCCATCGCCGCAGGACAAACTGCAAACGACAATCTTCCAAGCAGGGATTCGGGCGCGCTTCTCATGGTTATCTTTTTAAAAGGCTGCCTAAAAGGACTTGACGGAAATTTTGTCTCGCCTTATTCAAGTTTAACTCTTCCCATGACCAACGGAGACAGCGTACCTCATCCGAACGAAGACCTTGTCAGGCCGTATTGCGTGCGTTTTCGCGCACGCAATCAGAAAATAACCGTGGAAGAAATGGAGAGAGAATTAAAGGACTTCGGTACAAACGCCATAGTTGAGAGGCGAGAGAACGGTATTTTCGCCCATATTCACACGGAACACCCGGGAAATCTCTTGGAATGGGCTGTTGGATTAGGTCCGTTAAGAGAAATACACATAACAAACATGTCAGAACCTCACGCGCTTGGCGTAAACAATCCGATAATGCCGGTGGCGCTCATCGCGGCTCCAAGAGACGGAACCGAAGAAGTTTTGCAAGAAGCCGGCGCAACGATTATAGTTAAAAGTCGCAAAAACCGTCTGCCCTCCGTTGAAGATTTGGTGCTGGCGGCGCACAGCGATTTTGCGGATTCTTATGTGCTTTTGAGTTCCCGCAAGGAAGACGTCATGGTGTTTCGTCAGGCTAAATATCTCTTGGAGGACAGAGTAGAACTGGTACTTGCCGACACAACCGAAAAAGCGAAAATCGCCGCCAAGGTTTTCAATACGGAAAAAAGCGCAAAAGAAAATGCCGCCAACATGCTGGCGGCCATATCCTAAGGGCTTTGTCCTCAAGCTCCAGTAAGGAGCGTTATCCCTTGCGATTGCAAGGGATAACGCTCCTACAATTGCAATTATTTATTTTTAAAACAGTATGAAAGTTAAAAGGGCGTTGAAGAAAAAAATGGCGACTATAGAAGACACTACCGTTTTTGTGGTGGCTTTGCCGACGCCTTCCGCGCCGTTTGGAGAGGTTAGACCGTAATAACAACCTAAAACAGCGATTATGCTGCCGAAAATTACGGCTTTTATCATGCCCCCGGTCATATCAAAAGCGTTGCAGTACATACTTATGGATGAAAAAAATATGTTGTAACTTATACCGGAATAAAAGACAGCGATAATAAGCCCGCCCAAAAGACCTATAATATCCCCAAAAACGGTTAAAATCGGAACTACTACCATACAAGCTATCATTCGCGGCACAATTAAATAATCTATTGGATTTACGGCCATCACCTTTAGCGCGTCAATTTGTTCCGTAACTTTCATTGTGCTGATTTCAGCCGTTATAGCCGACCCTACGCGTCCGGCGCAGACGATGCCCACAAGCACGGGCCCAAGTTCGCGACCGATAGCTATCGCTATCACGGCTCCCACAGTTGATTGAGCGCCAAACTTAATAAATTGATCTGCCGTTTGAAGAGTCATAACCACGCCGGTAAAAGTAAGAGTTAAACTCACTATCATAAGAGAGTCCACTCCTAAATGCGACATCTGCGCAATTATGGAAGATACGCGAGGACGCGAAAAAAGTCGCCTTATGGTTTTGGCGTAAAGAATAGTAATAGTTCCAAGGGCTGTCAGCCTATCAAGGGTAAATCTTCCCAACCATTCAAGAAACTGCATATTGTCACCTCTCCTCCCATTTTATCAATCAAAAGCAAAGAAGTAAACAATTTTTTTAAGGAAGATGAATGTGAAGCAAAAATTTTACGCTGTAAAAGTTGGAAAAACACCCGGAATTTATAATTCCTGGTCGGATTGCGAAAAAGAAGTCAAGGGATTTAACGGTGCTAAATTTAAAAGTTTTGCAACAAAAAATGAGGCGTTAAGCTGGCTTGACGGGAAAGATTTTTCAACTGAAACAAATCGCATTGAAACATTAAACGCGGATAGCAATATTGAAACCACCGAAACAAATTTTTTGATTTATACAGACGGTTCCTGCTTAAAAAATCCCGGAGGCGCGGGAGGATGGGCCGCCATCGTGACGAATACGCATACGGGAGAAATAAAAGAACTCACAGGCGGAGAAAAGGCAACAACCAACAACAGGATGGAACTGTCCGCGGCGCTATTCGCTTTATCTTCCATAAAAAATCCGTCGACAATAACGCTTGTTACAGACAGCGAATATCTAAAAAACGCTTTTACAAAAAATTGGCTTAGAAATTGGCAAAAACGAAATTGGAAAACCGCAACCGGCGCCGATGTTAAAAACAGAGATTTATGGGAAAAACTATCTTTTGAAGTAAATAGGCATAAAATATATTTCAGTTGGGTAAAGGGACACGCCGGTAATCCGCAAAACGAAAGATGCGATTTTTTGGCAAAAAACGAGGCGAAGCTAAGAAAAAACAACTAAAACTCCACTCAGAATAATCAAAGCCAATCTTTCATCCACAAAAAAATAAAAATGAAAAATAACAAATATTTGAGAAGGAATGTCGGTTTGTCTGTCGAATACTAAGACTAAGTGTAAGTTTGAATTTAAGAAAGGACTGACGGTCATGTATTTTCGCATCAAAACCAATTCATACACCTTCGAGAAGGATTTATCCGTTGAAAACTTTGATGCTTACGGCGTCACAAAGCACGTTTACCTTAGAGACGGCGAATTAAAGGAGAAAGAGTACCCTAAAAGCGCTTTTATCGCATTAGGCGTCGATAAAGCCATGAGTAAAGAACTTGACATTCTCTTTGCCAACAAGGACGCGGACGAAGATCATGAGATTAATTCGCTTAAAATAGGGGAGCGCAAATTCTATTTCCGTCGCTCCAGTTGTACCATAAATTATCTTAACAACAAGGCGCATATCGTCGTAAAAGCCAAAGACGAATGAGATAGGAGATGTGTTTTAGTGCAGTCGGTGCGAGGAAAGTTAACGGCGATATTTGTCGCTATAGGCGTTATAGCGACGGTTGTCGTGGGCGGATATTTCATATATGAAACAATAGAAGACAACAATGCGGCAAACGTCGCATACAGGAAGCAGTTACAGGAACAGTACGATAGGGAGATAAGGCTCCAAACCGAAGGCTTGGTTTCTTCTCTTAACGGCATTTACGATCGCCAAGTGGCGGGAGAACTTACTGAGGCGCAGGCAAAAAAACTTGCCATCGAAGTGATGAAGGCTTCCCGTTATGACGAGGGCAAAGGTTATTTCTTTGCTGACGAAAGAGATACGGGTATCTGTATCGCTCACGCAACCCTTCACGGCAAAGTTGAGGGCAAGATGCGCCAAGACGATCAGGATTCTCACGGCGTATATTATATGAGGGAAATTTTTAAGGCCGCTCTTAGCAGTCCGAACGGCGGGTATTCCGATTTCTCTTTTCCAAAACCGGGAGAAACTCAAGACCTTCCCAAACGCGGTTATTCCATGGAGTTTAAACCCTACGGTTGGATAATTTGCACCGGCTCTTGGGTTGATTACATAGATGCGGCGGCTGCCGAACACGCGGCCGCAAACGCAGAAGCGTTGTATAAAAAAATAGCCGTTTCCTGCGCTATTTTGGTTGTGTTGGTTGTGTTAATGGTCATAGCCGGCATAAAACTTGCGGCAAAATTCGCCGATCCCATCAGCTTTGTTACGAGAAGAATGCAAAGTTTTGCCGACGGCGATTACAGCAAACAGCCCATTGATCCGTCGTATCGTTCCGGCGATGAATTGGGACAGCTAATCGACGGGCTTGAGGCGTTAGGCGGCAACATGAGAAAACTTCTCCACGCAATTCGCGAATCCGCCGAAGAAGTTTCAAAAAATGCTGAGAGCTTAAACGAAATGACGGGGCAATCCGCCGCAGCAAGCAATCAAATTGCAGAATCCATTACGGACGTGGCAGGTTCCACCAACAATCAGTTAAGCGCCGTAGACGAAGCCTCCGGCGCAGTCACAGAGCTTGCGGAAAGAATCGGCGCCGTTTCCGAAAACGCCGAAAAAGCTGCGGAAGAAACAAACGAAGCGACAAAGACCGCAAGAAACGGCAACACGGTCGTTGAACACACTGTTCAAGACATGGGCAGACTCAGCGAAGTCGTGGGCGAATCGGCAAAGATGGTCAACAACTTAGGCGAGCGTTCGGACACCATAGGAAAAATCACGGACACAATTTCCGGCATAGCGGAGCAGACGAACTTGCTTGCGCTTAACGCCGCCATCGAAGCCGCCAGAGCCGGCGAAGCGGGACGCGGTTTCGCGGTTGTTGCGGACGAAATCAGAAAACTTGCGGCGCAATCCGACGAAGCTGCCAATCAGATTTCAAGTCTTATCGGTCAAATTCAAAACGAAACTGCTCAAGCCGTCAGAAGTATGCAAGAAGGTACGGATCAGCTTGCATCCACCAGAGCAAGCGTAGAGCAGACGGGCAGGGAATTTGAATCCATCGTGCAGCTTGTGGAAACTATCGCCAATCGCTCGAGACAAATCGCAGAAGCCTCAAAACGCGCGGCGGGCAATGCGGAAAGCTGTCAAGCCGCTATCGAAAATATCGGTGAGATGAGCAAGAGCGTCGTTTCCAACTCCGAAACCGTGTCTGCGGCGACGGAAGAACAAGCCGCCTCCGTTCACGAAATGGCGACAAGCAGTCAGCAACTCGCCAACACCGCCAGCGAACTTCTCAACGAAGTCGCTAAATTCAAAGTCTAAAACTCCATCCCCGCGTCTTAGACGCGGGGATATTTTATAAAACCTTACTTTCTTTTTCTCTTTCTTTTTTGTAAAAAAGAAAGAGAAAAAGAAAGTAACAAAGAAAAAGAGAAAGAAAAAACTTTGATAAACTATTATTGTTACTAAAGGTAATTTAGTCATGAAAAAAAATTTCGATTTAAAAGCCTATTTGGTAATAGGTCCCGAAAACACGTTAAACCGTCCCGTGGAAGATATTGTATATAGCGCAGTTGAGGCGGGATTTACGATGGTTCAGATTCGCTCCAAAACCGTTAGCGCAAGAGATATTATTGAATGTACAAGAAAAGCGGCTGACGCTATTAAAAAATCCCAAAATAAGGCTTCGCTAATCATAAACGACCGTCTTGATATTTATCTTGCGGCTAAAGACGTGAGAATAGCCGTTGACGGACTCCACGTTGGGCAAAAGGATATTCCCGTCGAAACGGCGAGAAAATATTTAGGCAACGATGCTATTTTGGGACTATCGGCAAAATCTCACGAACTTATTGATTATGTGAAAAATGCGGATATTTCCAAAATAGATTATTTCGGCGCCGGACCTCTCCACGCTACGGCAACAAAACCCGACGCGGGACTTCAAGAAGACGGAACGATTGAAACGAGAGCGTTTGACGAACTTACGGAACTTGCCAAAATCAGCAAAATCCCCGTTGCTGTGGGCGGAGGTGTGAAAGCAAGTGATTTACCTGAACTGAAAGCTACGGGCATTTCGGGATTTTTTGTGGTTTCCGCCGTTGCGGGGGCGAAGGAGCCGTACTTAGCAGCCAGCGAGTTGGTGGAAACATGGGAGAAATCATAACGAAAAAGCGTTATAACGATCTTTTAAACATTATAAAAAAGTATGATTCGCTTGCGGTGGCGTTTTCTGCTGGAGTTGATTCCACTCTTTTATTAAAAGCGGCTAAAGATGCGCTTGGCGAAAATGTCATTGCCGTTACAGTTATGAGCGATTTTGTCCCAATGAAGGAAATTGAATCGGCAAAAGTTATCGCTAAAGATTTAAACGTCCGTCATATTTTGCTTTCCGTAAGCCCTTTAGATTTTCCCACAATAGCGAATAATCCCAAGGATAGGTGCTATCATTGTAAACTTGAGATATTTAAAAATATAAAAAAATGCGCCGTAGAAAACGGCGTAAAATTTGTCGCAGAAGGCTCCAATCTTGATGATACGGAAGATTACCGCCCGGGCATGAAAGCGATAAAGGAACTTGAAATTGTAAGTCCGTTGTTAGAAGCCAAACTCACAAAAAAGGAAATACGGGAAATTTCAGAAAGCTTAGATTTAGACACATGGAACAAACCTGCCTTGGCGTGTCTTGCCTCGCGTGTACCTTATGGGGAAATTATCACAAAGGAAAAATTAAAAAAAATAGAAACTGCCGAAGAAATATTGAACAGTTTTGGGTTCGCGGGAGCAAGACTTAGATTGCACGGGAGTTTGGCAAGAATTGAAATTTTGCCCGAGGATTTTTCAAAATTTTTCGCTATGAGAATTGAAATCGTAAAAAAACTAAAGGAACTGGGATTTTCATATATAACCTTAGACATTGAAGGATATAGGCGAGGAAGTTTAAACGAGGTGACAAATTGAAAAAAGTAATCGTGGGTTTATCCGGAGGGGTGGACAGCGCAGTAACCGCTACGCTACTGAAAAAGGAAGGTTATGAGGCAATAGGCGTTACGCTTATTCAATGCGATTCGTCAGAAATTGCGGCAAATGACGCGGCAAAAGTTGCGGATGAACTTCATATTTCCCACAGAATAGCGGACGTTCGCGACGATTTTCAAAATTTAATCGAAACTCCTTTTAAAAACGCCTACTTATCCGGCAGAACGCCCAATCCCTGCGTCGCTTGCAACCGTTTGGTTAAATTTAAAACTCTGCTTCGTTTGGCGGACGAAATGGACGCGGATTTTATCGCAACGGGTCATTATGCGAAAATAATTTCTGATAACGGAGCGTATTTTGTATCAAAGGCAAAAGACGCCGCAAAAGACCAATCTTATATGCTATATCAACTATCCCAAAAGGAACTTTCCCGCGCAATTTTTCCGTTGGGAAATTTTACGAAATCGGAAGTTCGCAATATGGCTAAGACGTTCGGCATATCCGTCGCAAGCAAAAAGGATTCGGAGGATATATGCTTTATTCCTTCGGGGGATTATATTTCTTATATAACGGAAAATCAAAAAAATTTGCCGCCTATAGGAAATTTTGTCAATGAAAGCGGAAATATTTTGGGACAACACGAAGGTATTTACCGTTATACCGTTGGGCAACGGAAGGGTTTAAAAATTGCTTTGGGAAAGCCCGCCTATGTAAAAAGCATCAATGCGGCAAAGAACGAAGTCGTTTTGGCCGATGATGAGGATTTATACGAGGAAAAAATTTTTGCGGGAGAACTTTATTTTCCACATATCCCGCCAGTGGACGGCGAAGAATTTTCCGCCGTTGTCAAAATTCGCTATCACCATAAAGGGACACCTGCAAAAATAATAAAGAGCGACGACACGTTAGAAATAAGTTTTGCCGAGCCGGTACGCGCCCCGGCAAGAGGACAGGCGGCGGTGTTGTACGACGATAAAGGCAAGGTATTGGGCGGAGGATATATTTTATAATGCAATACGGGGAATTTGCGGTTAATTTAAAAAAGTCGCCTATGAAGCAAGTGTTTCTCTTGGCGGGGGACGAGGATTATTATATAGAAAAAGCGAAGAATAGGATTTTAGAACTCTTAGAGGCAAAAAATGATTTTCAAATTTTTGAAAAAGGAGCCGAAATTTCCGACATAATAATGACCCTTGAAACCCCTCCCTTATTTTCTCCCAAAACCGTTGTCATCGTAAAAAGCCCAGCTTTTTTCAAAGAGGACGCAAGCAAAACGAAGGATAAAGAGACGGAGCGGTTTATGACGCTCCTTTCCTCAATGCCGGAATCTAGCTACATAATATTCATTCTAAACGAAAAACCCGACAAGCGGCGAAAAATATATAAATCCATAGAAAAAATCGGACTCATACTTGAAAGCGAGTCGCCCCGTCCTTGGACAATCGGCGAATGGCTCACGGATAAATTGCGTTCCATCGGCAAAACCTTAGACAAGGACGCTTATCTTTTTTTTATGAACATGATAAGCGCGATGCAGAAAATATCCCTCGCCTTTTTAGATCAAGAATTTGACAAACTTGCTCTATATACTGACGAAAAACGCATTGACAAAAAGACCATGGAAGAAGTTTTTTCCTCCGTTCCCGAAGTTTCGTCCTTCGCTATTGTCGACGCTATAAGCGAAAAGGATTTAAACAAGGCGCTTACTCTATTTCATCGAGAAGTAACAAGCGGCGCGTTTTTGCCTCTCATAATTTCTCTGATAGCAAGACACACAAGACAACTTTTTCAAGCAAAACTTTTGATGAAACAGGGAGTAAGAGGCAAAGCTCTTGCAAAACCTTTGGAACTTAACCCCGTAATAGCGGAAAAATTAGGAACGGCGGCAAGCCGTTTCGATGAAAAAGATTTGGAAGACGCGCTGATTTTGCTTTCCGACGCCGATTATTTGTTAAAGACAGGTCAGTGCGGCAACGAAATTATAGAAGAGATATTAATACTTCTATGCAAAATCAAAACCAATTAATAAAGTTTTTTCTCTCTCTTTTTCTTTGCTTCTTTCTTTTTCTCTCTCTTTTTTACAAAAAAGAGAGAGAAAAAGAAAGAAGAAACTATCGCAAAAGAGAAAGGATTGACCCATTTTGAACGTGCTGATAACGGGTGGAGCCGGGTTTATAGGTTCCCATTTGGTTAGAACGCTTATCGAATCCGACATCAAGGCCTTTGTGCTGGATAATCTTTCCACAGGAAGGCGGGAAAACATACCCGAAGATACGCCTTTTTTTGAAATGGATGTTAAGGACGAAGCTTTGGCAGAAGTTATGCAAAAAGAGGAAATAGACGGCGTTGTGCATCTTGCGGGGCAGACAATGGTTGACGCGTCCATAAAAGATCCTGCAAACGATGCGGACGAGAATATTTTGGGAATGATCTCCGTGCTTGAAGCGGTGAGGAAAACTTCGGTCAAACGGGTGATATTTTCCTCAAGCGCCGCGGCTTACGGCGACGTTGATCCAAACGAACTTCCGATACTTGAAAGTCATCCGCTGAATCCTATGTCGTTTTACGGGCTTTCAAAGATAACGGCGGAAAATTATCTTTCACTGTATAATGCGCTTTACGGAATCGAATACGTGGTGCTGCGCTTTGCCAACGTATACGGCGAACGTCAGGGCGACGGCGGCGAAGGCGGCGTTATCAGCATTTTTACAAAAAAACTTGCGGAGAACGAAAACATAACCATTTTCGGTGACGGCGAGCAGACTCGGGATTTTATCTATGCGGGGGATATTGCTCGGGGGATTGCGGCCGCGCTTGAAACCACAAATATAAATACCGCTTATAATTTATGCGGCGAGACGGAGACAAGCTTGAGGGAACTTGTCAGCGTGTTGTCTAAAATTAAGGGGGAAAATATAATTCCCAATTATGCGGAGGAACGGCCGGGAGACATCAGAAGGTCGGTGCTTTCCGCCCAAAAAGCGGAGAGGGGATTGTCGTTTAGGGCAAAAACTCCGTTAAAAGATGGGTTGATGAAAACTTTTAAATATTTTGAACAGAGAGTAAAGGAAAAAAATCAATAAAAAATTTTTTACAAGCAGGGTTTTTATAAATTTTGTAGAAATAACGATTATGTACTGTGAACTAAGGGGGAATCTTAATGGCAGCTGAAGACGAAATCAGGCAAAAACTACAGTCTTCGATTGACGAGATTGCAAAGTCCACACAGACCGTGTATCATGCGGTGGAACAGGTGGCTCAGATGGCAAGTTCGCTTGCAAAAGCCGGTCAGGAATCTGTGACTATGGCAAAGTTACTGCAAGAGAAGAACGCCGATACAATAAAAGTTATCGAATTTATAACAAATATTGCGGGACAGACGAATTTATTGGGACTTAACGCGGCTATAGAGGCGGCGCGCGCAGGCGAGCAAGGTCGCGGCTTTGCGGTTGTTGCGGAGGAAGTCAGGAAACTTGCGGAGCAATCAAGAGAAGCTACGGAAAAAATTCAAGCCACGTTAAACGAGATGAACCAAGCGGTTGAGGACATCTCCAAATCCATCGAAACAACGGGAAATATCAGCGAACAGCAGGCTGCATCCACAAGGGAAATTACTGACAACCTCTCGAGAGTTTCACGCGCAGCTGAAGACTTGAAACAGTATATTCAAAATTTGAAGTAAAACGATCCTGCCGCAATTGCGGCAGGTATTTTTATGTTGACCCCTTCATCGCCTTCTGCAGCGGAGGGGTATTTAAAGGAGATGAAATTATTTGAGAGCTGTTGTAACAAGAGTAAGCGAGGCTTCTGTTGAGATAGAGAAAAAAATCGTAGGCAAAATCGGCAAAGGATTTTTGGTACTATTGGGCGTCGGCGTCGGAGATACGGAGGAGAACGCCAAACATTTGGCGGAAAAAATCGCTCATACCAGAGTGTTTTACGATGAAAACGATAAAATGAACTTAAGTTTGGGCGACGTTGGCGGCGCTCTCTTGATAGTTTCGCAGTTTACCCTATACGCGGATTTAAAGAGCAGACGACCGGGATTTACCAAAGCGGCTAAACCCGATATTGCAAAGGATTTATACGAAAAATTTATTGATTACTGCAAAGAATACGGATTTCAAACAGAACACGGCGAATTTGGCGCAGATATGCAGGTTGCGTCTGTAAACGACGGGCCGGTTACCCTCTTGTTTGATACGGACGAGGTATGATATGGAAAAAAATTACGCGTCTCTTGCGGTAAACGTGGGAGTTAATTTGCAAAAAGGGCAAATACTTGTAATACAATCCCCCATAGAATGCGCCGATTTTGCCCGCTCGGTTGCAAAAGCCGCTTATGAAAGGGGAGCAAAAGACGTTGTTATACTCTGGAACGACGAGCTTTTCGCCAAACTTCGCTTTGAAAAGGCGGATATTTCCGTTTTCGGAGAATTTCCAGCTTGGAGGAAGGATTGCTTTGAAAGTTACGCGGAAAAAGGCGCGGCTTTTATAAATATCGCCGCAAGCGACCCCGAAATTATGCGGGGAGTTGATAAGAATAAACTCTCCCTTTTCAAAAAAACTGCGGGCGGCGCGCTTGTCAATTATAGGGAACGCTTGATGTCCAACAAAAACAGATGGTGCATTATCTCTCGCCCTACTCGTTCCTGGGCGAAAAAAGTTTTTCCGGACTTAGACGACGAAGCGGCTTTCGCCGCTCTCGAAAAGGCGATATATAAAGCTACAAGAGCGGACGCGGGAGATGCGGCGGAAAATTGGGCTAAACATACGAAGGAACTGGCGAAAAGGGCGAAGTTTTTAAACGAGCAAAATTTTAAATGCCTGCGCTATAAAAATTCCCTCGGCACGGATTTAACCGTGGAGCTTGCAGAGAATCATATTTGGGCGGGTGGCGCGGAAATCGCGGCGGACGGAGTGGAATTTGTGGCGAATATGCCCACCGAAGAAGTTTATACCATGCCCAAAAGAGAGGGAACCAACGGCGTCGTATTTGCGACTCGTCCACTGCAATATCAGGGAAATTTGATTGAGAATTTCACTCTTACGTTTAAAGACGGAAAGGTAGTGGATTTTTCCGCAAAGAAGAACGAAACGCTTTTAAAAGAGTTGCTAAACACGGACGAAGGCGCAAGCTTCTTGGGCGAAGTTGCGTTGGTGCCCTTTGATTCCCCCATAAACAACAGCGGCGTTTTGTTTTACAACACATTATTCGACGAGAACGCATCTTCTCATTTGGCTCTCGGCAAGGCGTACCCCACCTGCATAAAAGACGGGGAAAGCATGGATTCTGTGACGCTTGTAAAAAACGGAGCGAACGATTCTATTTTGCACGAGGATTTTATGATAGGCTCGAAGGATTTGTCCGTGGTGGGCGTAACTCAAGACAATCGCGAAACGCAGGTGATGATTGATGGCAATTTTGCGTTCTAGCGTGATAATTGCGGTTATCATTATGATAATCTTCCCCTTTAACGCTTACGGCGCAAAGGCTAAAAAAGGCGAAATCCATGAATCGGATTTTACCTATAAGGGAATTTCTCTGCACGACGACGAGGCGAAGGTTTTGAAAAAATTGGGAAAACCTGTTTATACCAGAGAACGAATGATTTACGGCATAGCCGTTAAGTACCACGAATACAAAAACGATGTGGCGATAGGAATTTTGCAGAGAAACAACACCGTTGCGGAAATAATTATTGGCGACAAGCGTTACAAAGCGCGGCGAGGCGTGCGTTACGGAGCCACTTCATATTATATAGAAGAAACTTACGGGAAAAATTCTCGGCAAATGGTGGATGGAGTAACGGAGTACATCTACGAACGCCCCGGGCATAAGTACGAATATTTAGTGCTTGAACTTGACGGCGAAACCAACAGTTTGAAGAAGATAAAGATAACAAGGCTTCCCATGACGGAAGAGGCCGCAGATTTAATGGGGGAAGACCCGCTTTTGTCAAACGACCTTTTTGTAATTTTGGCGGGAACAGAGGAGATAGACACCAGCGCTCTTGATAAAACGAAGCCTAAGCCTGTTAAGGTGCGGGGATTGGAAAAGTGAGGATATGAAGATAACATATTTATTAAACAGCGGTTTTATTGTAAAATTAAATCGCTCGCTTTTGGTGTTCGACGATTTCAACGACCCGTCACATTCGGTGGATGAGGAAATAGAAAAAGGCGATTTTGACAATCTTTATTTTTTCGCTTCTCACGCTCATTTTGACCACTTCGACCCTCATATATTGAAATATCAAGAGAGTGTCACAAGATACATCTTCAGCAACGATATAAGGCGAACGGTACGGGCGAAGGCGTTTCCCGCAGAAAAAGTTTCTTACCTAAAAAAATACGACGCTTATTCGGATGAAAATATTGAGGTAACGTCTTACGATTCCACGGATGTCGGGACTTCATTCGCAGTTGAAACAGAAGGAAAGAGAATTTTTCATGCGGGAGATTTTAACTGGTGGGACTGGGACGGCGAAGAAGCGAAACTCAGGAAATCGGCAAAGTTGGCGTTTTTCCGTCAAATGGAAAAATTGGAAGGATTAACGTTTGATGTCGTTTTCTTCCCCGTTGACGGCAGGTTGGAAAATTCTGCCGAAAAAGGCGCAAAAGAATTTCTGCGACTGACGGACACAAAAGCCTTAATAGCGATGCACCGAGTAGGTTATCCAAAATGGGAGCCTAAAGACGAATTTTTCGTTAAGGAAAAAATTTTCACATGGTCGCCGATTGAGGCGGGAGAAAGCGTTGAATTGGAGGAAGGTTAAATGAAAAAAATCATTTTAGTTTTACTATGCGTAATTTTAGGCGCCGGAGCGTTTTTTGTCGCCAACACGAACGGCGACAGCGTATCGGCAAAGGAAAAAGGAGCGAAAAACATGAACAGAATCGCAGTTTTTGAAACCAATATGGGGACTTTTGAAATTGAACTTTTCGAGGACAAAGCGCCAAACACTGCGAAAAATTTTATAGACCTTGCTCAAAAAGGATTTTATAACGGGCTTATATTTCATCGCGTAATAGACGGCTTTATGATTCAGGGCGGAGACCCCGAAGGCACAGGCATGGGCGGTCCCGGTTACACTATCAAAGACGAATTTCACAAGGATTTAAAACATTCGAGCGAAGGCATTTTATCAATGGCGAACGCAGGACCAAATACGGGCGGTTCTCAATTTTTCATCACCCTTGACAAAACTCCGTGGCTTGACGGACATCATGCGGTATTCGGCAAAGTGATAAAAGGCATGGACGTTGTGAAAAAAATCGGCAGAACCAAAACGGGTTTTAACGACAGACCCGTTAAAGACGTAATTATGGAAAAAGTTACCATAAAAGACAAGAACTGATGAAAAAAGCGTTTACATACATTCTCCTCTGCGCCGACAACACATTATATACCGGCTGGACGAACGATTTAAAATCAAGGCTTATCGCCCACAACGAAGGCAGGGGCGCAAAATACACCAGAAGCCGCCTTCCGTGCAAACTCTTTTACTACGAAGAATTTGAGGATAAAATATCGGCGCAGAAAAGAGAATGGGAAATAAAACAACTTACCCGAAAGCAAAAATTAGCCCTCGTAAACCTACGAACGAACTTATGATGGACAGCGCTCATCTAATTTTTTATCAAAAATTAGATGAGCGCTGTCTAAGACAAAGAAAGGGTGGGGTATATGTTTATGACGGTGGAAGGACACTTTAACGGAGAGAAAATTGTATTAAACGAAAATATTAACCTTACCTACGGACAAAAGGTAATGGTAATTGTGTTGCCTGAAAAAAATGTAAAAAAAAAGATAGATTACGCTAAATACAGATTGGGAGAAGAAACAAATTTTCCCGCGGACGTGGAAGGATATATAAGGGAGATGCGCGATAATGACAGATTTTAATCGTATATTCATTGATACAAATCCTTTCATCTATCTTTTGGATTCAAAAAATGAATATACGGAGAAAATGGAATTTATTATGGATAAGCTAACGGAAAACGATTGCGTTTTATACAGTTCTCCTATTACCGTAGCTGAATATATGGTTCATCCGTATAAAGAAAATTGTCCGGAAAAAATAAAACATTTTTTGTCGTTTATAGAAGACGCTAACATTAAAATCATCGACATAAATACTGAAATTGCCGCAATGTCTTCCTTAACAAGAGCCAAATACACGGCATTTAAAGGAATGGATTCTCTTCAATTAGCCGCTGCCGAATACAGTAAATGTGATATGATTTTGACTAACGACAAACAATTATGCCAATATAAGGAAATACATTGTATGATGATAGACGAGTGTTTTCAATATTTAGCCCTCGTTGACAAAGACGAGGGCTAAAGTTATAATAAAAACTGCTCTGTAGACTTACTAAAAATAATTTTAAAATGGGAGTCCAGAGGGCAAAAGCCCTTTGGCGGGGTCAAGGGGCAGCGCCCCTTGTGGGGTTTGGGGCAAAGCCCCGATTATTTTTTATAAGGAGAGTGGAAATAGTGGCTGAAAAACGGGTCATGTTGACTAAGGACGGCTATGATAAATTAGTAGAGAAGCTTAATTATTTAAAGAGCGTTCGGCGTATTGAGGTTGCAGAAAGGTTAAAAGCCGCCATCGCATTGGGGGATTTAAGCGAAAACTCCGAGTATGACGACGCTAAAAATGAACAGGCGTTTTTGGAAGGCGAAATTTTAGACCTTGAAAAGAAAATAAGGAACTCGGATATTATTAAGAGCGAATCCAGCGATACCGTGCAGATGGGAAGTAAAGTTACGGTACTTGATACGGAGCTTGAGGAAGAAGAAACCTACATGGTGGTCGGTTCCACAGAAGCGGATCCCGACGAGTTTAAAATCTCCAACGAATCGCCTTTGGGTTCGGCTATTTTGGGCGGCAAAAAGGGAAGTATCGTGGAGGTACACGCGCCGGCGGGAATTATTAAGTATAAGATTGTAGATATTAAATGAGGTTTTGATAATGAGCGAAGAAAAAGAACTCACGGAAGAAAATTTAAGCGAAATGCTACAAGTTCGCAGAGACAAGATAAAGACTTACGACGAAATGGGCGTTAAACCCTTCGGACACCGTTTTGACGTAACGCATCACGCTAAGGATGTTAAGGAAGAATTTGCAAATTTGGAAGGCGAAGAAGAACAGGGCGAGGTCAGTTTGGCGGGGCGCTTGATGGCAATTCGCGGTCACGGGAAGGCGAGTTTTGCAAGTATTTCCGATAAGACCGGTTCCATACAGGTTTATTTTAAACTTGACGTACTGGGAGAAGAAGCGTATAAGCGCTTTAAAATGCTTGATATAGGCGATATTATAGGAATAAACGGTTCTGTGTTTAAGACACGCAGAGGGGAACTTACCGTAAAGATAAAGTCATTCGATTTGCTTTCAAAATCCCTTCGTCCCCTGCCCGAGAAATTCCACGGTTTAAAAGACGTTGAAATTCGCTATCGCCAGCGTTATCTCGATTTAATAGTAAATCCCGAAGTGCGTGACGCATTTATCGGACGCAACAAGACCATAAAAGCGATTCGCGCTTTTTTGGACAGCCACGATTATTTGGAGGTCGCAACGCCTGTGCTCTCAACCTTAGCGGGCGGCGCAGCGGCGCGTCCTTTTGTTACTCATCATAACGCCCTTGATACGGATTTATATTTAAGAATAGCCACGGAACTTAATTTAAAGCGTCTTGTTGTGGGCGGCTTTGAACGGGTTTACGAGATGGGCAGGGTTTTTCGCAACGAGGGCATGGACAACCGTCACAATCCCGAATTTACCACGGTCGAATACTACCAAGCCTACGCTGACTACAACGATATGATGAATCTTACCGAAGAACTCGTGCGTTATGCGGCAAAATCCGTGTGCGGCGATACTAAGGTAACGTATCAGGGTACGGAGATAGATTTTGCAAATTGCAAGCGTATCAGCATGAACGATGCGGTAAAAGAAGCGACGGGACGGGATTTTATGGCTTGCGCCACGGTTGAAGAAGCGAGAGCCATAGCGGACGAATTGCATATCCCATACGAAGAGCGTCACGGTATCGGCGGGATTTTAAACGCCGCTTTTGAGGAAAAAGTGGAAGAATCCCTTATTCAACCCACATTCATCACGGGACACCCGACGGAAATTTCACCGCTCGCTAAACGCAACGAAAAAGACCCCCGCATTACGGACAGGTTTGAACTTTTCGTATACGGCAGAGAACTTGCGAATGGCTTTACCGAGTTAAACGACCCAATCGACCAAGAATCCCGTTTTACGGAACAGTTAAAACAACGTGAAGCCGGCGACGACGAAGCGCACGTTATGGATAAAGATTTCATCACTGCGCTTGAATACGGACTTCCGCCGACGGGCGGCGTTGGAATAGGCGTTGACAGGCTCGTTATGTTTTTGACGGACAGCGCATCTATTCGAGATGTGTTGCTGTTTCCGACCATGAAAAATATAGAATAGAAATAAGGCTTCGCCTATATTGTTTGGGTGAAGCCTTAATTTATCTTGAAAATTACTTGACACCGCTAAATTATATATGTTACGATTTTCAAAAACGCAAAGGAAAGTTTTTATGGACAGAACTGAGGAAAATTTAAAATCGTTAGGCAAAAAAAGCGAATATGGTTACGGGTACAATCCCGATTTGCTCGAATGTTTTTCAAATAAACATCCCGAAAGAGATTATTGGGTCAAATTTAATATCCCGGAATTTACGTCTTTATGCCCCATAACGGGACAGCCGGATTTTGCCACGATTTATATTTCGTATATCCCGGATAAGAAATTGGTGGAAAGCAAATCTTTGAAACTTTACATGGTGAGTTTCAGAAATCACGGGGATTTTCATGAAGATGTGGTAAATATTATATTAAACGATTTGAAAAAACTGATGGAGCCAAAATATATAGAAGTGTTGGGAAAATTCTTGCCAAGGGGCGGAATTTCCATCGATCCTTATGTAAACTACGGCAAAGAGGGCACAAAATATGAAACTCTCGCATGGGAGAGGTTTAAGATGCGCGATTTAATCTTTATGGAGAGGGTTGACAATAGGTGAGACAAAAAAGAGTTGCTCTTATAAACGATATTACAGGTTTTGGGCGTTGCTCCGTCACAGTCGAACTTCCCATACTATCAGCCCTTAAAATCCAAGCCTCCCCTCTTCCCACCGCAATTCTTTCGGTACACACGGGCTTTCCCAATTATTTTATGGATGATTACACCGACCGCATGAAGGAGTACATCAAAAGCTGGAGAGCCAACCATATTGAATTTGACGGCATAACCACGGGATTTTTCGGTTCAAAAGAGCAAATTGACATAGCCATAGATTTTATCCGCGAATTCAGGAAAAAAGGCACCCTCGTTGTCGTAGACCCCGTTATGGGCGACAACGGCAGACGTTACGCTTCTTACACCGAAGAGATGTGCAAGGAAATGCAAAAACTTCTGGCGCACGCAGACGTTATACTTCCTAACCTTACCGAAGCGGCGGAGCTTTTAGGGCAAGCCTACCCCAAAGACGGCGAAATTTCCAAAGAAAAACTTTTAGACATGGCTGAAAAATTATCTCAAAAAGGACCGCAAAAAATCGTCATAACGGGACTGCGCGACAACGATACTATCAACAACTTTGTATACGAAAACGGCGAAGGCGCATTTATTTCCACCAAAGCCGTAGGCGGCGACCGCTCCGGCGCAGGAGACGCCTTCTCTGCCATAGTAACGGGTAGTCTGATAAACGGTGAAAACTTCAAATCCGCGGTAAAAAAAGCTGCCGATTTCATAAACAAAGCCGTTACCCTGGCCGAAAACCTAAACCTCCCTTGGAACTACGGTCTTCCCTTCGAAGAATATCTGACGGAGCTAAAGTAGTTGGGACTCTGTCCCAAACCCTGCAAGGGGCGCTGCCCCTTGACCTCGCCAAAGGGCGCAGCCCTCTGGACTCCCAGTTGTTGGTTTTGAGCAAAATTTACAATTAGAGCTATAACCAGTTATTAAAGTTTTTTCTTTTCTCTTTTTCTTTGCTTCTTTCTTTTTCTCTTTTCTTTTTTACAAAAAAGAAAAGAGAAAAAGAAAGAAGGAAACTGACCTATAAGAAGAGTGTGTGAAATTGGCAAGGAAGAAAGAGCTTATACCGTGGTTTGTGAGCGTGTTGATACCGACGTTTGAGAGGCCGAAGTTGCTGGAAAAGACGCTGGAGAGCGCGCTTAACCAGACTTATACGAATTATGAAGTGATAGTAGCAGACAGCAGTAGAGATGAAGACACGCAGGTTTTAATGCATAAGTTTAGGGGCAGCGATAAGCTTATTTATGTGAGAAACAGGGAAGCTAAGAGTAAAGCGGAGAATTTTCGCGTTTTTGAGGAGCTTGCAAGGGGCGAGTTCTTGCAATGGCTTATGGACGACGATATAATTTTACCGAATAAGTTGCAGTATATGATACGTTGTTTTAAACAGGAAAAAAAGGTGCGGATTGTCACTTCAAGACGGGGATTAATTGACGAAAAGGGAACGATGCTCGGGCAGATGGGCGCGGAACTTGTGATTGACGGACTCTACGGAGTGTATAAGGGCAGAGAGATAGGGAACGTGATATTGGAAGATTTTAAAAATCCTATCGGGGAAGTTTCTGCGGTGCTTTTTCGCTGGCGGGATTTAAGAAATCATTATTTTAATGCGGAATCAAGGGGATATAGAGCCATTGCGGATGTCGCCATGTGGCTTGAATTGTTGGAAGGCGGCGGGGAATGCGCCGTGTTTCGAGATCCTTTGAGTTTGTATAGGAGGCACAACGGTCAGGAGAGTATGCAGCCCGATTATATCTTGCTTTCTAGGATAGAATGGTTCATGCTGGGTACGGATTATTATCTGCGTCGGATTTTTCTCACGCAGTGGAAAGAATACGCAAATCTTTTGTATGCGCTTTTGGCGGAATACGAACGGGATATACAGCCCAGAATTCGCATTTTTAACCGTCAACCGCATTTTGAGGCGTATATGGTTGCGATAAATGAAATGAAAGATATTTTAAAAAGTCACGGAGGATAATTTTATGGACAAAACCGTTTATATAGGGCTTCTTGGCGCAGGGACAGTCGGTTCGGGCGTTATAGAAGTTTTGAATAAGAATGCGTCGGAGATTGAGGCGAGAGTCGGCGCACCCGTTAAAATAAAAAAAGTTTTGGTTAGAGACGTTACGAAAGCGCGCGATGGGCTTGATAAGTCCGTAGTAACCGATAGTTTTGACGATATTTTAAACGATAAGGATATATCTATCGTGGTTGAGGTCATGGGGGGAATGAATCCCGCCAAAGATTATATGCTTCGCGCTTTCAATGCGGGAAAGTGCGTTGTCACCGCCAACAAAGATGTCATTGCCGCGTGTGGAAAAGAGCTTTTTGATGCGGCAAAGAAAAATTCGGCGGACTTGCATTTTGAAGCCAGCGTAGGCGGCGGTATTCCGATAATTACGCCTTTAAAACAGAGCCTTACGGCAAATAAGATAACCGAGATTATGGGCATTGTAAACGGCACTACGAATTATATGCTCACGAAGATGACGGAATTTGGCGCAGATTATGACGCCGTTTTAAAAGAAGCGCAAGAGAAAGGTTACGCCGAGGCAAATCCTTCGGCTGACGTGGATGGGCTTGACGCGGCGAGAAAAGCCGCTATTTTGGCATCGCTCGCCTTTAATACCAGAATAAGTTTAGACGATGTGGCGGTTGAGGGCATTACTAAAATTACGCCCGAAGATATTGCCTTTGCACGAGATTTAGGCTATGTCATAAAATTGCTTGCCGTGGGGAAAGACATACCTTCAAAGGGAATTGACGTAAGGGTGCATCCCGTTCTTCTTCCCTCCTCTCACCCGCTTTCTGCGGTGAACGGCGTATTTAACGCTATTTTTGTACGGGGCAACGCCATAGGAGAGGCGATGTTTTACGGACCGGGAGCGGGGTCGCTTCCGACGGCTTCCGCCGTTGTGGCGGATATTATAGATACGGCGCGGAATTTGCTGTACGGCGCAGTCGGAAGAATAGGCTGCACCTGTTACGACGAAAAACCGCTTTGCCCCGTCGAGGAAACGGAATCTTCTTATTATGTAAGACTTTTGGTTAAAGACGAACCCGGAGCGTTAGGGAATATTGCGACGGCTTTCGGCAAAAACGGCGTCAGCTTAAAATCCGTGGTGCAGACTACAAAAGCTGTTAAACATAAGGCAGAAATCGTGGTAATTACCCATTTAGTTAAGCATAAGAATATTTTGGGAACCATAGAACTGCTTAATACGCTGCCGGTTGTAGACACATTAAAGAACCTTATCCGCGTGGAAAATGAGGAGTGTTAGAATGGGAGACACAAGGACGGTACGGGTAAAAGTTCCCGCTACTTCGGCAAACTGCGGTCCGGGTTTTGACTCCCTTGGCTTTGCCTGTACAATGTACAACGAATTTTCCCTAAAACTTACCGAAAAGGAAGGTTTGAAGTTCGAAATAACGGGCGATGGCGCCGACGCAATTCCCGCAGACGAACATAATGTGGTGTGGCGCTCCGCGCGGTATCTTTTGGAGCACACGCATTTTGCCAGCGTATATAAGGGCGGCGTTATAACCATGCACAATATAGTGCCGCTCTCAAGAGGATTAGGAAGCAGCGCGACGGCGATTGTTGCGGGATTAAAAGCGGCTAACGCGCTTATAGGCAATCCTTTCGGTAGAAGGGATTTATTGCAATTTGCAACTCGTATCGAAGGGCATCCGGACAACGTGGCGCCCGCGATATTCGGCGGCTTTACCGTTAGCACCACATACAAAGGACGGGCGCAAACTTTTTCTTTCTTGCCAAAACTTCGACTTACCTTTGTGGCGGCGGTGCCTGATTTTACGTTGCCAACGAAAGTGGCAAGGGAAGTGTTGCCTGAAACGGTGACGAGAGAGGACGCCATTTTTAACATCAGTCGCGCCGCTATGTTGGTTGCGGCTTTACTGGAAGGCAACGCGTATTTTTTGAGAAATTCGTTGTACGACGCTATTCACGAGCCTTATCGAATGAAGCTGATACCGGGAATGCAGGAAGTTTTTTACGCCGCAAAAAAAGCGGGGGCGCTAGGCGCAACGTTAAGCGGCGCAGGTCCGACGCTGATGGCGTACACCCTTGAACGGGACAAAGCGGCGTCGACTGTTGCGGATGCAATGATTAAGGCGTTTGAGCGAAACGGCATACATGCGAAGGCGCATATTTTGAGTTTAGACACCAGAGGCGCAAGCGTTTTGGGAGGATTTTTATGACCGAAGCGGAGTTTTTGCGTGTGATAGAGGAAAACGGCGGCAAACTTTATATTGCTGGGGGATTCGTGAGAGATGAAATAATGGGCAAGAACCCTCACGATAAAGATTATGTGATAACGGGTTTCAGCGAGGAAAAATTTTCCTCGCTTTTTTCAAATACAAAAACGACCGGCGCAAAATTTCCCGTATACCGCCTGCCTATCGACCATGTTTTATCCGAAGTCGCCCTTGCAAGACGAGAGAGAAAAGCCGGCGAAGGTTATAATGGATTTATTCCGAAATTTACCCCGGACATAACCATAGAAGAGGATCTGTTCCGACGGGACACCACAATGAACAGTATCGCAAAGGAGTTGCCGACGGGACGGATAATAGACCCCTTTAACGGCGCAAATGATATAAAAAGCAGAATAATCCGAGCCACAAGCGAGCATTTTTTGGAAGACCCCGTGCGAGCGCTAAGAGCCGCACGTCAAGCCGCCGAACATGATTTTACAATTGAAGAACACACGCTAAACATGATGAAAAAATGTCTTGATGAGCTGCAAAACGAGCCGACGGAAAGATTTTTGGCGGAAATGATGAAAGCTTTAAAGGGAAAGAAACCGTCCCTTTTCTTTAGGATTTTGGATTTAACCGGGCTGCTTGAGGTAACATTTAAAGAGATAGCAGATTTAAAGGGAAAAACTCAACCTAAAGAATACCATCCTGAAGGAGACGCTTTTGAACACTCCATGCTGATACTGGATAAAGTCGCATCTAAAACCGAGTCGAAAAAAGCGCGTTTTGCCGCCTTGGTTCACGATTTAGGCAAAGGACTGACGCCAAAGGAAATGCTTCCCCATCATTACGGACATGAAAAAAGAGGACTTACTGCCTTAAACGAAATGAACAGACGCATAACCCTTCCCCACGATTTGAAAAAAAGCGCGGGGTTTGTAATAGCGGAGCATATGAGAGCGTCGCGAATGACTAGACCCGGAAAAATCGTATCGCTATTAATGAGCGTAAAAAAATGCTGCCTTACCCTTGACGATTTTACAGCCGTAATAGAAGCGGACAGCGGCGAATTGCCTATGTTTTTAAAATATGGCGGGGAAATCGTTGACGAATTGGAGAAAGTAAAGGGCATAAATGCGCCGGAAAATTTAAAGGGAAAGCAAATAGGTGAGTGGATTTTGTCGGAGCGAATTAGGGTTTACAAGCGAATATTAAAATCGTTATAACAAGAATATATCAGAAAGGCGGAAGTTTAATTCTCCCGCCTCAGACTGTAGACTTATTATTATTTATTCGCTGAACTCTCCCACCTACCCCCCTCTAGGAGGGGGGCTTGGTTAGAGGCAATTTAAAATTTTAGGCTCAAAAGCGGTAATCCGAGTGCCTCCCTCCTAGAGGGAGGTGCCCGAAGGGCGGAGGGAGAGCCATGAAGAGCACAATATTTATTGATTTGTCTACACTCTGATAAATTATCTTTTCGCATTTTATTCTTGATTTTTTTTTCATAAAAGTAGATAATATACAAGTAATTTGTAAATTTTTCGAGGTGGTTTTTTTGCGCTTTCTTTCACGGACAATACTTATTTTATTCGTAATTTTATTGATAGTAAGCGGCGAATCTCTTGCAAAAGATTCGGCAACGGTAACGGGAGTCAGGTTCAGTACGGATAATAATCGTTTGCGGGTGGTAATAGACGCAGATAATCCCGTTGATATAAGACAAATGGTTTTAAAAAATCCCGTCCGCGTGGTGGTGGATATAAAGAACGCAGTCCTATCCCCCGCAGCCAAAAGAGATATAAATTTGAAAAGCAAGTTTGGAAACCATCTAAAAGTCGCTCAATTTGACAAAAAGACCGTTAGAGTTGTCATAAATGTTTTAGTGTCAAGTCACAACGCTTTTACTCTCGCCAATCCGAATCGAGTAGTAATAGACATAGGCGAAACCGAAACGAAGGTTAAAGAGAAGGAGAATTCGGGCGAAAAGGAAAACGGCGAAGTTAAGAAAAATAATACGGACGAAAAAAAGAAAAAAGATGTAAAGCAGGAAAAAAATTCCAATAAGGAGAAAGAAGAAAATAATAAAACACGCAAAAAAACCGAAGACACCGCCCAATACGAAGATTTGACCCCTGTACCGGAGAGCGAATTAGACAAAGAAATCGCCAATTTAACGGGGCTTCACGGTAAAAAAATCGGAATAGACCCGGGTCACGGCGGCAGCGATGCGGGAGCGGTTGGTCCAACCGGCGCAATGGAAAAAGAGGTAACTCTGGCTATCAGCCTGGAACTAAAAAAGCTCTTGGAAGAAGAAGGAGCAACGGTAATTATGACGAGGGAGACGGATGTTGAGGTTTCTCCCAAAAAAAATAAGGCAACGGCAACGGAAGAATTGCAAGCCAGAGTCGATATTGTAAATGATGCGAAGGTGGATATCTTCCTTTCTATTCACATGGATTCCTTTACAAATCGCACGGCAAGAGGCACAACCGGGTATTATTTCTCAACAGGCTCCAAAGAGTCCCGCAGCCTTGCGGACAAGGTAAGAGCCAACATTGTCGATGCGCTTGGCACGATGAGTCGCGGTACTCAAACTTGCAATTTTTATGTGGTAAAACATTCGGATATGCCCGCAACCTTAATTGAAGTCGCCTTTATCTCTCACCCCGATGAAGAAAAGCTCTTGACTTCAAAAGAAGGCGTGAGAAAAGCCGCCACCGCTATTGCAGACGGTATATCCGATTATTTTGGATGAGATATGAACTATCCTATTAACTTAAAATTAAGCAATCGCAAATGTCTCGTCGTAGGCGGGGGACGTGTGGCGGAACGAAAAGTCTTGAAACTTATCCGCGCGGGCGCGAAAGTTACGATTATATCCCCGATTCTCACCGAAAAACTTCATAAACTCGTAAGCGACGGGGAAATTAAATGGATTGCCGACAATTACAAAAAGAATGCAGCGAAGGGTTTTTTCATTGTGATTGCGGCAACCAACGACGAAGACGCAAACAATGAGGCGATATCAGACGCACGCTCATGCGGGGCGATTATAAATGCACCTTCTAATCCCGCAGAATCCGATTTCTTTGTACCCGCCGTTTTAAGGCGCGGCGATTTAACGGTGACGATTTCAACAGAGGGCGCGTCTCCGGCGTTCGCTAGAGTTATGAAAGAGGAACTTGCAAAGTTTTTACCTGAAAATTTGTCGGAGTGGCTTGTAAGGCTGCGTAAAATCAGGGAAGAATTAAAAAATACCATTGACGGGTCGAAAAATCGGGAATTTTTTTGGAAAAAAGGCTTAAACGCCGATGTTTTAAGACTTTTAAGAGACGGTAAATTAAATGATGCGGAGGTAGAGCTTAGAAATGGCTTTTCTCGTGATAGGTTTAAATCATAAAACTGCGCCAATATCCGTGCGGGAATGTTTTTCCGTACCTCCTTCAAGAGCCAGAGAAGCCTTGGAGCATATCGGCTCATATGATGGCTTAAAAGAAGGCGTTCTTCTTTCCACCTGCAACCGCAGCGAATTTTACGCCGTAGCGGAGGATAAAGACGCGGGCTTTGCGTCTATGCGGGAATTTCTCTTTGACTTAACCGGAGCAGACGAGGGCATGGAGGAATATTTTTTCTCTTATGCGAATAAAGACGCCATAAACCATCTCTTTAGGGTATCTTCAAGTCTTGATTCTCTCGTTTTAGGCGAAGGACAGATACTCTCTCAGGTAAAAGCTGCGTATACATTAGCGAGAGAATTGGGCGTAACGGGTACGGAGCTTAATTTATTATTTCACCACGCCATAGCCATAGGAAAGCGTGTCAGGACGGAAACAAAGATTGCCTTTCAATCGGTATCGGTAAGTTATGCTGCGGTGGAACTTGCGAAAAAGAAATTAGCCGGTTTAACGGGGAAATGCGCCCTTATATTCGGCGCGGGGAAAATGGCGAAACTTACGGCGGAACATCTGCGCTCGCACGGGCTTAACAAGATATATGTGACGAACCGAAGTTTTGAAACGGCGAAAAAACTTGCCGATGATATAGACGGCGAGGCTATCCCCGTAAATCAGGCTCTTAAATACGCCGAAGATGTTGACGTAATTGTAACTTCCACGGGAGCGCCTCATTATGTTATACATTCATGGGACACCCGAAAACTCATGGCAAAACGCAAGCATAGGGAGTTATTTTTCATAGACATAGCGGTGCCTCGTGATGTCGATCCGGACGTAAGCCAAATCCCCGGAGTTTATCTTTACAACATAGACGCCCTTGAATCGGTTGTGGACGATCATATAAAGGAGCGTCAAGAAGAAGCCGTAGAAGCTGAAAATATGGTGGCTGAAGAAGTTGAGACGATGACGAAAAAACTTCGCTATCTTTCCTGCCGCCCGCTTATGGCTGAACTTACGGATAGGGCGGAAGCAATAAGGGAACGTGAAGTGCGTCGCGCTTTGTCTAAATTTGAAAATTTAAGCGAGGCAGATTTAAAAAATCTAAACAATATGACAAAAATGATAGTGAGAAAATTGCTGCGTATGCCCATGATGGAACTTAACGCTTCGGCTGGAACTGTCAAGCAGAGTTTCTACATGGCGGCAATGCAAAGTCTGTTTCGATTAAAAGGGGTAGACACAAGAATTGAAAGAGATGGTTATAGGTACGCGGAAGAGTAAACTGGCTCTTTGGCAGGCAAATTTTGTAAAAATTAAATTAGAAGAAAAATATCCGAGGCTAAAGATACGTTTAAAAGAAATTGTCACAAAAGGGGATAAAATATTGGATGCGCCCCTCTCCAAAATAGGAGGTAAGGGACTTTTCACAAAGGAATTGGAAGAATCCATGCTTAGTGGCGAAATTGACATCGCCGTTCACAGTTTAAAGGATATGCCGACAAAGTTGCCGACGGGGCTTTCGATTATAGCGGTAACAAAACGGCTTGACTCTGGAGACGCTTTTGTTAGCGATAAGTATAAAAGCATGGACGAACTCCCGCCGGGCGCAAAAATAGGCACGAGTTCGCTCAGGAGAAAGGCGCAACTTTTACGGGCAAGATCTGATCTTGAAATTGTGAGCCTACGCGGAAATGTAGAAACCAGACTTCGCAAGATAACGGAAGAAAATCTCGACGGCGCGGTTTTGGCAGTTGCCGGATTAAAACGGTTAGGCTTTGAAGATAAGATAAGCGAAGTGATTTCAAAGGACATTATGCTTCCCGCCGTTGGACAAGGCGCGCTTGCTGTTGAAGGAAGAAGAAGCGATAAAGAGGTTATAGATTTGCTTTCATTCTTGAACGACGATGCCACAAAGATGGCGACAAAAGCGGAAAGGGCCTTTTTAGCGAGAGTCGACGGCGGTTGTCAAGCGCCCGTTGGGGTTTACGGAGAAGTTTCGGGTAAAAATCTTCATCTTACGGGCGCAATCGTTTCTCTTGACGGGAAGCGATTGTACCGAAAAGAAGCTGTAGCACCTTTTACTAATGCCGAACATTTAGGGATAAACCTGGCGGAAGAACTCCTTTCGATGGGTGGAAGTGTAATTTTGAAGGACTTAGGGATATTGTAGCGACGTCGGCAGTTGCGTAAAAAAAGTAACGACATTTATTAAAATGCCTTAATTCACATCTTTTCTTTACAAGAAGAAAAAATTCACACGTCAGCAATAATGGCAAAGTACGGAATTTCTGTACTTTGCCATTATTATTTGCTTACAAACAGCCAACCACCATGCGGCGTTAATCTGGCTGTGTTTCATACACCCATTAACCCAGCATACTTTTTCCTGTCTATCGCTTTTGCTGTTCTTCCGTGAATATTCCACCTACTCGCCAAATACATGACAAAATCTTATTCCACTAAAATGTTACACTTTCCATTGTTATACACCATGCCAATAAAATAAAATGAGAAATACTAATTTTATGGTTTGCGGCGGGAGTTTCTCGCTCTACTTTGTTAATTCCAATTTACGTCTTCAAAGGCTATAGTTTCTCCTGCCTCATATTCTTTCATTGCTTGTAGGTGCGCCGCTGTATCTTCCGGCGTTTCTATGTCATCAATATCAAGTGGAATAAAACGCTTTACCACTTCAAGCAAAATATGTATGTCATTATCAGGTATGGCGTTAATCATAGTTGATAGTTGCATTCTCTCATTCATCCGAAAAGACCTCCTTTGTATACATCGCCTCTATTACCTATTTTTTCAATGATTATTGTATAATTATCCGGGCAGGAAAATATTATCCGTTTATCTCCTGCCCTTAATCTGAAAAGTTTGCTTTTACCTCGCAAAGGTTTTATATCTCCTCGTGGTATTCCTTTAATGGCATCTTCGATTAGCTGTTTGCGTTTTGCGTCCATTGCTTCTATTGCTTTTACCGCCTCTTTACTTAATCTTATTTTCACTCTTTCACGCTCCTTTTACACAACGATAAAAGCCTGACTTTATCATAAAAATAATGGCAAAATACGGAATCTCGATACTGCTATTTCCCGATGTAGAAGGTTTCTCCTTTTCTTCTCCCGTCCCTCTACCTTCACCTCAACCCAAAAAGCCAACCCCCATGCGGCGTTAATCTGGCTGTGTTTCATACACCCATTAACTCAGTATACTTTTTTCTGTCATCACCGCTTATCTGCAAGGCATCCATTGCTTTTTCTAGTGAAAGATTCATGCTTTTCATCAGCGTTTTTATGCTAAAAAGAATTCCTTCATTTCTTCCCTCGTTTCTTCCACCTTCCCACGCCTCTTCTTCCCAAGCAACCTTTGCATCGTCTATGTTCCATTCCATTCTTGTCAATGTAAAAACCTCCTTTGCATTCTCTTCCAAATAATCTTTCATTACCCCATTTTCTATGCAATACTTAACCGCATTCGTTATCGCCTCATCAATCGCCTTGCCTTCTCCAACACCAGCTTTCACTTTGCCTACAAAAAAACTATAATCATGCAAATATATACACTTTTCAAGCAACGGTTGCTCTAAACCATAGTTTATATTATATGCCGTGACTACAAGCTCAATCGAATGTCTATCACCGCCGAAAGCGTCCGACAATCGCATTTCTTTCTTCAACGGCTCATCTTCTTTACCGTTATACAACACTACAAACTCTGGCACAGGAAACATAATCAGCTTATGTCTATAAAGTTTTCGTTTATCCTCTATAAGATTATTCAAAAGTTCCGTCACATACGATAAACATCTAAACGGCATATTATCATTTACTGTGGTTTGATGCTCTACAAGCACCAAAAATCTATCGCCCAACTTACAACTTATATCGTTCTTTTGCGCATTAAAAAATGTACCGGGTAAAGTCGTTATCGTAAGGTCTGCGATATCTTTATAATCCGTGTCCAATATCGCGTTACACAACGATAAAAGCCTAACTTTATCCTTAAAATAATGGCAAAATACGGAATCTCGATACTGCTTATTTCCTAATGAAAAAAGTTTCTCATTTCCTTCTTCCACACTTTCTCTCCTCTTCACTTTCACCTCAACCCAAACAGCCAACCCCCATGCGGCGTTAATCTGACGGTGTTTCATACACCCATTAACTCAGCATACTTTTTTCTGTCATCACCGCTTATCTGCAAGGCATTCATTGCTTTTTCTAATGATAGGCTCTATTTTGTTAATTCCAATTTACATCTTCAAGTGAAACAAAACGCTTTACCACCGCATTTGTTGATGCGCTGTCCTGCACCTGCAAAATGGCATAGCCCTTTGAAATACCGATTGCGTTTATTGCGTGTTTGGCGAATTCCTTCCGTTGGCTTCGTCGTCCATCGTAATCGCCTGCGCAGAAATATCGCACAAGCAGATTTTGTTGTCTCTATGCTGTTAGTTCCAATCTATCATATCATGAGATATTGTTTCACCTGCAGCGTATTCCTTTAGGGCTAATTCATGAGCAATGATGTCATCCGGTGTCGCTATATCGTCATCTTCCTCATATGATATAAAATGCTTTAAAACCTCAATAACAAGCGGTATTTTTGCCTCTGGTACAAGTTCTACCATATTTAACATTTGCGCTCTCGCTGTCATAATTGTAACCTCCCTTTATAAACTTCGCCCCTTGATGCTATTTTTTCAATTAATACAGTTTTATCATCAGTGTATGAAAAAACTATTCTGAAGTGGTAAACTAAAATTGGACATGGAGGGGGTAATTTTTGGACATACGGTGTATACTGTATGAACAGTACGAAATAATCGTTGGACAGAAATCCTTCCCCATTGAACAGGAGGTTTGCCATGAAGTACACGAAAGAGC
>JAGBMX010000103.1 GCA_017634675.1 Selenomonadaceae bacterium
GTGGATATATAATAGAAAAGTCACCTTCACGTTGCCTCCCCTGAAAGGGGAGGGGGACCGCGAAGCGGTGGAGAGGTCGACCATGAACGGCACTAATTCACCTTTCGCACCACTATGTTATATTACCCGTGAATAGTAACGACAAAACGGGTTTTCCTCTAAAGATGAGGAAGACCCGTTTTGTCTACAGTTTGACCCCGCCCCTTTGGAGCGGGGTTTCGCTATATTCACTCCAAAACAAGCGTATGAGAGGATTTCAAGCGGATTTCAAAGGTTCTTGGCCACGGAAAATCCATTTCCGCTTGTATATCCTTTACTCGCAAAAGTTTTTCTTCTCCGTTTTTGAGCTTTATTGATAGCGGCGCTTTAAACGAGGCCGTATTTTTGTAGTGGTGTATTCTTTTTTCCATGGCGGATTTAAGCGCCTCGTCCGCATAACGGGCGTTTTTTTGCAAATCCATATCCGCCGTATTTTTATATCCTTCTTTTATCAGAGAAATATTTATAAGGTCGATTACGTCTTTTAAATAATAGGCGTCCTCCAATATGCGGTTGTCTAGCAGCGACAAGCGATTTTTTGCGATACGCAAAACAGTTTCGTCGTCTTTCGCAAGTCTTTTTGAAGCCGTATAAACCGCTCCCGTCGCTAACGCAGTGCCTATGGAGTTGCTTGCGGTATTCCAACCGGCGTAAGCCAAAAGTTGATGTATGGGAAAATCCTCTTTTAAGAGGATGGGCAGCAACAGTTCCATAAAACGGTAATGTTGGCTCAAATCAACAAGCGCGACTTCGCTATTTTTCGAAAGAACGGCGATATCTTCGACGCTTCTTTGTCTAAGGCTCATGGTATCCTTGGAAACTGCGCTGACGTAAAGTGTAAAATCCGCTTCGTCCGGCGTATCTGTTACGCTCCCGTTCAACATCTCGATTTTTTCCGTCGCAACTTCGGAGAGGGACACAGCCATAAAAGGCATGACCCTCTCCTTTGTCGTTTCATCGTTATACGCTAAGTACACCTTAGGTTTTATACCGACTTCCTTATTTTTTATTTCCGCTAAAAGAGTAAGCGCAATTTCGTCTGCGCCGTGGGTTATAAAAACTTTGTCCTCGGCAATTTCGTTTTCCTTTAAAAATACGCGAATATTTTCCTTTTCAAGGTTTGGTATGCTGTACGGTTCGCCGTCGTCCTGACCCAATATAAGCCGCGTCAAAATTCCTTCTTTTGCCAAGAGCGACAATTTTTTCGCCAACATGGAACTTGACTCCTGCTTATCCCAATAATGTTTCATGTTTTCTTCCGAAATTTGTTCTTCCAAATACGCTATTCTTTCCTCGTCGGCAAATTCGCCCATGTATTTTTTACCGACAAGGCGGGAATACTCCGTCAGCATTTTCCTTTCTTTATGGTCTTCCACGGAATTTTGAGGCGCCATGCGAGGAAGGATATAAAAAGCGTACAGCGGAAGCCGAGGATTTTTTTCGCGAAGTTCTCGCAGTTTCGCTATAAACTTATCCATTTCCTCTTCGCTTAAAATTTTTTCCCGACCCGCCAAAAGTCCGCCGTAAGCGAGCTGATCCACGGAGATAATTGCGCCCGTCGCTTTAGGCGCGTTTTCAAAGAGCCATTTTGTCATAAGTTCCGTATCTCCCGCAAGGGTGTAGTAATCCTGCGCTTTCCCGGGCGGCACTAAAATTTCATAATCCGCCATTTTTGATAAATTTACCACAAAATCCTTGCACGGAGGTCTGCCGTCTAACGGTACGAGAAGTATTTTCTTCCCCGAAACATCGGCTATATCAAGCTCTTTGCCGCCTTTTGCATATGTAAACAAAAGGGCTATTGCCGTTAACATAATCAATATGAAAACAATATACTTGCGTTGCAAATTTTGATGCTCCTTCCTTGATTTTTGTGAGATTTTGTTTCATATTTTCTATTGCTGTTTGTCAAATTCCTGCTTTTGCTGCCCCCAAAAAAACAAACCCGGCAGAAAACTCTTTGTTTCATGCAAGGCAAAAATACCGCTTCTTAGCTTTCTTTTGCTTTTCAATATTTTTAAGCGTTGCCACGATTTTATAACATTCGCTATCATTCGATAATTTTCAATAAAAATGACGACAATGTTGGCAAAATGTTGGCAACAAAAAAGTCTGCAAAAAACAGCCTTTTTTTAAAAAAAAGTTTCAAAGCAAGAGGGATTATGGTAAAATATAATAAGAAAAGGCGGTGAGGGGAATGAGAACGTCAAATCTTAACTATATAAGTAATAATTTTAAAACAAACTTAAAATTATTACTTGAAAAAAAGCAGGCTACACAAAAAGAACTTGCAAACTATCTAAAAATAAGCCCCGCCGCTGTCAACCTCTGGATAAAGGGGCGGGAACTTCCAGAATTGTCAAGAATGTGCGATATTTGCGCTTTTTTCGGTGTGAGTGAAGGTGAATTGTTGAACGGTATTCCCTCGCCCACTTTCTCAACCATCGAACTTGAAGAGCAACCGCCCAACCCTTTACACCCATCTGAAAAAGGCGTTCGTGTCCCCGTTCTCGGATATGTCGCCGCAGGCATCCCTATCGAAGCAGTAGAAAACATCGTCGGATATGAGGAAATTTCCGCCGACTGGATAAGAAGCCGTGATGTGTTTTTCGGGCTTGTGGTTCGTGGCGCGTCCATGTATCCTCAACTCATCGACGGCGACATCGTTATTATAAAGCAAACTCCCACCGTCGAAAGTGGTGAAATAGCCGTCGTACAGTTAGCCAATCTTGGCGTGACTCTAAAAGAAATAAAGAGAGAGCCAAACGGCATCTGGCTCATAGGCTACAACAAAGACGTTTACCCGCCGCGGTTTTTCACCAACGAACAAATTCAAAACTTACCTATAACCATACTTGGAAAAGTTGTTGAGTTAAGGCGTAAATGGAAATAAAAAAGCAGCTTGTATCATAAGATATTAAGCTGATGGGAGTGTGATTATTTGAATATCCAGTATACCAAAGCAGCGATAAAAACAATAATGGTTGTGGATTTTTCAACAAAACAAAGAATAAGAAAAGGGATAGAAGGCATCCCGGCAGGAGATATAAAAACATTGCAAGGGTATCAAGGGCTATATCGTTTAAGAGTCGGAAAATGGCGAATTGTTTTTTCATATCCAGACAATAATACTATCTTAATTGAAAAAATAGCAACCAGAGGCAGGGTTTATAAGGGAGGTTTATAATAATGACGGCAAAAGCACAGGCAATAAATATGGTTGAACTTGTACCGGAAACAGATATTCCACTTGTTATTGAAATATTGAAACGGTTTATATCGTATGAAGAAAATGACGATATAGCAACGCCAGAAGATATATATTCTCACGAATTGGCAATGCAGGAATATAGAAAGGGAAAGACAATTTCCCATGAGGCTATAGAGTGGGATTGAAGAAAAACGATTGAAACAAAAAGAATTTGCCGAAAAAAAAGAAACGCCCCTCGTTTTTACACGAAGGGTATTCCAGAGTGTAGACTTATTATTATTTATTCGCTGTGCACTGGTCAACAAAAATTGGACACAAAACTAAAAAAATTTGACATTAAAATCGAATCATAGTACAAGACTCAATGATTTTCTGACATCACCTCGTAATCATTAGGCAAATCATGCCATCGATAATGCAGGTAGGTTCA
>JAGBMX010000104.1 GCA_017634675.1 Selenomonadaceae bacterium
ACGGGAATCAGCCCCTCTTTGGCTGTTGGTTGCAATCTTTTCGTATTGGCGTACCCTTTGCCCCATACCTTTTCAAGTTCGTCTCGATCAAGATTGCACTTTATGATGACATGGTGGTGGATGCGCCCATTCTTACCAACTTCGATGACGGATACCCACTTGGCATTCTCATACCCCATCTTCTTTTGACGATAATTCACTCTGTCCATAAAGCGAGAAAATAACTTCTTCGCCGCTTTCTCATCCTCCGGCTTATGCTCCTCGTCATAGGACAGACTGAGCAAATAATCGCCTTCTCCAAAATTGCTGTGTACTAATGCTTCAAGATAGCGAATGGCTCTCTTATTGTTACAAATTCTGTATTTAGGAATAGCTGTCTCATATTTTCTTTGCCAATCTTCTCTTTTAATAAGCTGACCAGTAGTCACATAGTAGGACACTTGTGCAAAGAGCGAGCTCACTCCATACCTTCCACAGTGACGAAATCTTTTTCTTATTCTTTTTTTGATTTTGCCACTTATAACAATTCACTCTCATTCCTGCCTACTATGACGATAGGATTTTCTTTTTTCCGTGATTAGTTACAACTATAAACAAGCCCGCCCGCCACCCGAAGGTGGCAAGCGATTTTTTGAAAAATAATTGACTTCATAGATTGTATAGTTATAATATAACATGGATGTAATGTAATTTTTAACGGCATCTCAAAAATCCCTCCAAAGCCATCGACGGCAGAGGGGTATCGAAAACTGAAAATCAGAGCCAGTTAAAGTTTTTTCTTTCTCTTTTTTCTTTGCTTCTTTCTTTTTTCTCTTTCTTTTTTACAAAAAAGAAAGAGAAAAAAGAAAGAAGGAAACTAGATAATTAGGAGAAAGTCTATGAAAGAATTGATGTTAGGGAATAAGGCGGTGGCTAGGGGGCTTTATGAAGCGGGCGTGGAGTTTGTTTCGAGTTACCCGGGGACGCCGTCGACGGAAATAACGGAAGAATTTGTGAAGTTTGACGATGTTTATGCGGAGTGGGCGCCTAACGAGAAAGTGGCGATGGAATCCGCGTTTGGCGCGTCGCTTGCAGGAAGAAGGGCGTTTTGCGCGCAGAAACACGTCGGATTAAACGTGGCGGCTGATCCATTGTATACGATGAGCTATACGGGCGTGAATGCGGGAATGGTGATTGTCGTTGCGGACGATGCGGGGATGCATTCTTCGCAGAACGAGCAGGACAGCCGCCGTCACGCTATCGCGGCTAAGGTGCCTATGTTGGAGCCGGCGGATTCTGCGGAGGCGTTGGAATTTACAAAGCTAGCTTATGAGATTTCGGAAACGTTCGATACTCCCGTGTTGGTGAAGATGTGCACAAGGGTTGCCCATTCCCAGTCTATCGTTGAGACGGGAGAGCGGAAAGAGTTTAAGAAGGATTACGAAAAAAATATAGGAAAATATGTTATGATGCCTGGGAACGCTAAGAAAAGGCATCCGATAGTTGAGGAGCGGACAAGGAAACTTGCCGAATATGCGGAAACTTCGCCGCTTAACAGGGAAGAAACAGGCGGCACTTGGCTTGGAATTATTACGGCTTCCACTTCTTATCAATATGTTAAAGAAGTTTTCGGCGATTCGGTCAGCGTTTTGAAGCTTGGCATGACAAATCCGCTTCCTGAGAATTTGATAAAAAATTTTGCAAAAAAAGTGGAACGGCTGGTTGTGGTGGAAGAGCTTGACCCCGTTATAGAAGAAGCCGTTCGCGCTATGGGGATAAAGGTCGAGGGCAGAAATTTGCTGCCGGGAATTGACGAGTTTTCGCAGAATAAAATTCGCGCCGCTTTTGGGAAGAACTTCGGCGTAGGGGAAAGTTTAGAGGATGCTATCCCGCCTCGTCCTCCGGTAATGTGCGCGGGTTGCCCGCATAGAGGACTCTTTTATACGCTGAAAAAATTGAATTGCACCGTGCTTGGGGACATTGGTTGTTATACATTGGGAGCAGTGCCGCCCCTTGCAGCTATGGATATGACCCTCTGCATGGGCGCGTCAATCGGAGCCTTGCACGGATTTACAAAAGTGAATAATGAGGCGGCGAAAAATACCGTTGCGGTTATAGGCGATTCGACTTTCGTTCACTCGGGCATGACGGGGCTTGCGAATGTCGCTTATAATCAGTCTAAGGGTACGATTATAATTCTGGACAACAGCATAACCGGCATGACGGGGCATCAGCAAAACCCCGCGACGGGAAAAAACATCAAGGGCGAACCTGCGGGACGCATTGACTTGGAAGCCCTTTGCCGCGCTATGGGGATAAATCGAGTAAGAGTCGCCGATCCTTACAATTTGAAGGAGATTGAAGCGGCTGTCAAAGAGGAACTCTCGGTTGACGAGGCTTCGGTCATAATTTCCCGCCGTCCCTGCGCTCTTTTGAAGGAAGTTAAGCATAAAGCGCCCCTTAAAGTCGATAAAGATAAATGTATCGGCTGTAAGTCTTGCATGAAAATCGGCTGCCCCGCTATTTCCATGAAGGATAAAAAAGCGGTTGTGGACGCTAATCAATGCGTGGGTTGCGGAGTATGCGCCGGGCTTTGTCCTAAAAATGCGTTTAGCGGCGTAGAGGGGTGAGATGATGGAAACTAAGAACATAATAATAGTGGGCGTTGGCGGTCAAGGATCACTTCTTGCGAGCAAAATTTTAGGCGATTTGTTTTTAACGAAGGGTTACGACGTAAAGGTTTCCGAAGTTCACGGCATGAGCCAGAGAGGCGGCAGCGTCATTACTTACGTCCGCTTCGGCGATAAAGTGGCCTCTCCCGTTGTTGACGAAGGCGAAGCGGATTTTATCGTTTCCTTTGAGATTTTGGAAACGGCAAGATGGCTTTCCTATTTGAAAAAAGACGGACAAATCGTTACAAATTTGCAGGAGATAGAGCCTATGCCGGTTATCACCGGGGCGGCGGTTTATCCCGAAAATTTGGCGGAGAAGATAAAGGCTAAGGGCGTTAAAGTCGACGCTTTGGATTGCCTTGATTTAGCAAAACAGGCGGGTTCGGCGAAAGCCGTGAATATAGTGCTTTTAGGTAGGTTGTCTCATTACTTTGACATTGACGAAAAACTTTGGGAAGAGATAATAGAGAAAAACGTGCCGAAAAAGTTTTTGGAGCTCAACAAAAAAGCTTTTCAGTTGGGAAAAAATGCGTGAATTGAGTTTTATTACTTTCTTTTTCTTCTTTCTTTTTTGTAAAAAAGAAAGAAGAAAAAGAAAGTAACAAAGAAAAAGAAGAAAGAAAAAACTTTAATAGGCTTTGATTTTAAGTTTTTACTATTTTTTCTTTTCTATATTATTATATTTTTTTAAGAGGTGATATGATGGCTTATTATCAAGAAGAGATTGAGTGCGCGTCTCTGGAAACTATCAAAGGTATTCAGGAAGAAAAATTTTTGAAGCAGGTCCGGCACGTTTGGGACAATGTGCCGTATTACAGAAAGAAAATGGAGGAAAAGGGCGTTTCCGTTGACGATATTAAATCTATGGCGGATATATCGAAACTTCCCTTTTTGTCGAAGGCGGATTTAAAGGCGGCTTATCCTTACGGACTTTTGGGCGTTCCTCTTTCCGAATGTGTGCGTATTCATTCCACATCGGGAACTACGGGCAAACGCGTAATCGCATTTTACACAAAAGAAGACATCGACCTTTGGGACACTTGCTGCGCCAGAGCGATTGTAGCGGCGGGCGGCACGAAAGACGATGTTGTTCACGTCGCTTACGGTTACGGACTCTTTACCGGAGGCGCAGGACTTGACGGCGGTTCTCATAAATTAGGTTGCTTGACCGTGCCGGTTAGCTCGGGAAATACCGAGCGGCAAATTCTCTTTATGATGGATTTAAAGGCTACGATTTTGGCGTGTACTCCAAGTTACGCCGCATATTTGGCGGAAAGTTTGTCGGAGATGGGTTACGGCCCCGACGATATTCCTTTAAAGGCGGGAATTTTCGGCGCGGAAGCTTGGTCTGAAGAAATGCGCCGCGATATAGAAGCTAAACTTGGCATCAAGGCTTACGATATTTACGGATTGACGGAATTATCAGGTCCCGGCGTATCTTTTGAATGTTCCGCTCAAGGCGGTATGCACATAAACGAAGATCATTTCTATGCGGAGATAATCGACCCTGATACGGGCGAAGTTTTGCCCGAAGGCGAGTACGGCGAGCTTGTATTTACGGCTCTCGACAAAAAAGCCTTCCCCCTACTTCGCTATCGTACCCGCGATATTTGCAGACTGACTCGCGAAAAATGCTCCTGCGGGCGCACTTTTATCCGTATGGCAAAACCCAAAGGGAGAAGCGACGATATGCTTATCATAAGAGGCGTAAACGTCTTCCCGAGCCAGATAGAAACCGTGCTTATGAAAGAAGGCTATGCGGCTAACTATCAGATTATCGTTGACAGAGTTAAAAACACCGATACCCTTGACGTTCACGTGGAGCTTATGCCCGAAATGTTTACGGACAGCGTAAGCGATATAGACGAGCGTCGCCGCGCTTTGGAGACGGGTATTCACAATATCTTGGGCATCAAGGCGAAAGTCACCCTTGTTGCGCCGAAGACCATTCAAAGAAGCGAAGGCAAGGCTGTTCGAGTTATAGACAGACGTAAGATTTAAGGAGGCGAGCACATGAGCGCAAAACAGATTTCCGTATTTTTGGAAAACAAACCCGGCACATTAAAGAAGATGACGGCTGCGTTAAGCGAGGCCAAAATAAACATCAGGGCGTTATCCGTAGTGGACACAAGAGATTTCGGCATTGTGAGGATGCTTGTAAACGATACTTTTAACGCGACAAGCGTATTGAATGAGGCGGGGTTTATCACTTCCTTAAAAAAAGTTTTGATTTACGAGATACATGACGAAGCCGGAAGTTTGGACAGTGTTTTGGAGAAGTTTGAAGACCTCAACATTAACATTGAATATATGTACGCTTTCGCAGGCAAAAATGGAGCGTACATGGTTTTCCGTGTGGCAAAAGCGGAAGAGGCGGAAGCGTTCTTGAGAAAGAACGGTTTGCACTCGCTGTCCGACGAAGATATGGCGAGAGTTTGAAATAAAAAATCCTCAAAGGTTTGAGCCTTTGAGGATTTTTTTGGCACCTCAATCATAGGAGTGATTAACATGACGAAAAACGCAGTTCGTATGTTGGGTTTTAAAAGTGATAAAGCCATTGTTTTGAAAAAAATGTATAAATATCGCGCGGATTATATTTTGCCAAACTTGGATTCTAATAGAGTTGCTTGTCTTAACAGTATTACATACGGTCTAAAAAAGAGCGAACCGGATAATTTTATAACGAATAACGGAGAATATATTTTTGCGTTGAGCGAACTTTTAGAAAATGAGAAAATTTGCAAAATAGAGAACCAAGACACAAAGGTAAAATTTGTTATGGTAAACTTTGATGAAATCCCCTTAACCGAGAGAAAAGTCTATGAGGATTATATAGAAAATCTATGTAAACGCAATATTTTGATGAATAATAAAAACTTTGAAAAATTTGATTATGATATAGGCATGAAAATAAGAGTCAGAATCTCGGGAGTAGCTTGCTACAGATTGTATAAGCTGAAGGTAAAACTCTTAGAAAACGGGTTTTTCCTGCTTTTTGTAAATTTATATACTAAGTTTACGAGCAGTCAAACTGTTTTGGATATGGCGCTTTCCGGGAGAAAAATTTTAGGACGTACCGTTAGGTACAAGGGGTTTTATCTCTCTAAACCATTTTTGGGTAAATTGACGGATGCAGAGGACAGAAATACACCGGACGAATTTAAAACTGTAGAAGGATTGGAAAATTACTACAAAATGAAGTATCCTCGGTATGTTTTTCATCATAAACAAAATGATTTTGTAACGCATTTAAAGACAAATGAAGGTAAAATTATAAATTTTCTGGCTTCTATGCTCTCTCCCGTATGGACATTGGAGGAAATCAAAAAATTAGGTGAAGATTGTTCAGCCGAAGCCAGAAAAGCGGCGACTCTGAAAGTGGGCAGAAGATTTAACGAGGCAAGAATTATTCCATGTAACATCGGCATAATTGAAGAGATAGGCAAAGTTGGTTTTGAAAAAACCGCTGCGGGTAATTACAAATTTATAACTCCTAAAGATGCCCTTTACAAAGAGGTAGAATTTGAACAGCCTAATCTAATCGTAGGAAACGGCAAAATTATAAAAGCGGATACAAAGGAAAAAAGATGGGTTTTTAACGATAATTTAGGTTTTTACAAGTTGCCAGCTATAAACGGCAAAATAAAAATCGCCCTGATAGCCACAAATGTAGATACAAAGAAAGAGCATTTCGAAAATTTGGCCGAAAATATCTTCAAACGCGGCTTATATCGCCTTATACCCAAAGAGAAAATCGAAACTTCTTTTTTAAAACTTATTGATTCGGATTACAACTTATTTGCTGAAAAGCTAAAAAATATTTTAAAACCGCATATAGCTTTTGTTGCTCTTAGCAAAGAATATATCGAAAGAGATGCGGATACTTTTGAAGAGGTTTACCCTGCTCTAAAAGCGGCATTTGCAAATTATCAAATTCCGTCTCAGATGATAAGTCGGAAACAGGCTTTAAGTATATATAATAATGGCGATGATGCAAAATACATTATAGAAAATGTTAATTTTGGCATTATGGGCAAATTAGGCGCGGCGCCTTACGCATTAAATGACAATATAGGCGATGTGGATATTTATATGGGGCTGGACGTGGGAAAATGCGGCAAAGGAATTCATTATCCGGCGCTTGGTACCGCATTCATGGGCGACGGTGCTTTTATTGGCGGATTTTGCAGTCAAGTAGCTATTTCCGGAGAAAAGATCCCATATAAAAATTTGGGCGAAATGTTCGCCAAGGTTATCAATGAATTTTACAACAGAAGAGGTAAGTTGCCCGAAAAAATCGTAATACACCGCGACGGTTTTGCAAGGGAAGACATGGCTTGGTACGACAGATTTTTCAACGCTCGCAATATCAAATATTCTCTGGTTGAAGTTATAAAAAGCGGCGCTCCTCGCCTTATTTTTTCCGAAGAAGACGATGTGTTAAACGGAATAAACGCTCCTGAGGGAACAGCGCTTTTCAACTGCGACGAATGTATCGTGGTGACAACAACTCCTTACGGCGGTACAAGTTATCCAATAGTGGTAAAATTAAAAGGCGGTAATCTTAATATCACGCTTCTTGACGCAGCCAGGCAGGTTTACAATCTATCTAAAATAAACGCCGCCTCCGTGCATAACACCAGACTCCCCATAACCACTAAATACGCCGATATTATCTCAAAACATCCCGCTTACATCCCAAACGACAATTTAACGTCCGCCCTTTATTGGATTTGATAAAACTTTAAGATTTGTGACTGAAATTAACAAATATCAGCAAAAAATGCTAATTTTTATTCTTACTATTCACGGGTAGTAAAAAAAGAAAAATATTGCTCTTCATGGTCAACCCCTCTGCCCTTCGGGCACTTCCCCTTTCAGGGGAGGCTCTCTGATTTCTCATTTTGCACTGGTCAACAAAAATTGGACACAAAACTAAAAAAATTTGACATTAAAATCGAATCATAGTACAAGACTCAATGATTTTCTGACATCACCTCGTAATCATTAGGCAAATCATGCCATCGATAATGCAGGTAGGTTCA
>JAGBMX010000105.1 GCA_017634675.1 Selenomonadaceae bacterium
AAAGAAAAATAGTGCTCTTCATGGTCAACCTCTCCGCCCTTCGGGCACCTCTCCTTTCAGGAGAGGCTCTCTGATTGCTAGTTTTGTGGATGTAAGGGGAAAGCCGCTCTAGTGCCTCCCCTGAAAGGGGAGGGGGACCGCAAAGCGGTGGAGGGGTCGACCATGAACGGCGCTAATTCGCCTCTTTCATCACTATGTTGTACTACCTGTGAATAGTAACAAAATAAGCGTTGAAATAGGGCGCAGTCTATGATATAATCCTTTCAACTAAAGCGAACGGGAGTGATTTATATGGGAGATATGGCTATAGCGGCGCTGTCGGTTTCTATGAACGAAGCGAGAACAGCGCAGAACTTTAGCGTTGGGGTGCTAAAAATGGCGATGGAAACCGAAGAAGCCGCCATGAGCGAAATGATGGAAGGTTTAACGGATCCAAATCTCGGCGTAAATGTGGATATTATGGCGTGAATTTAGTCCCCCGCCTAAAAGGCGGGGGACATTTTTACCTTTTGTACGACACATAAGAAGCAAACTGAAAATTATGTGAAAATATTTTGAGATTTCCACAGGTAAAACTACTATATATTGTGAAAAAAAAGTTACTTAAATACAAATTTTGTGTTTTCCACAAACTTTTCCACTTTTCCACAGTTTTTGAAAATGTGTTTCTTTTGGCCTTGTGGATAAATAAAAAGGGCAACTCTAAAACTCGCCGCTGCGGCTGGTTTTAGAGTTGCCTTTTTTTAAAATCTAATGCCACATTCAAACATACGATTCCATGGGAAAAAGACTTCAATCTTGTCTTTTGTTTTAAATTCGGGAAGATTGGTTTTGGCAAAATCACGCATCATTTGAGACGTTTCCTTTGCAATTTCTCCCGTTGTGTCGTTTAGCCTGAGATAACGCTCATACTGACCTCGCTCGTTAAGCCTTGCTTCCATTGCGCCTCTGATATTGGACTGATAAACCCAATCGTCCAAGTACCGACGAAGTAGAACTCGCCGCTTGGCTTCTGCCGGCGTGGTTTTGGAGAACATGGCGCTCGACAAAACAAACCCGGTACTGTTGGTCGGCGTGTTCCAACCAGCGTAAGCGGCAAGCTTAAAAAAGAGTTTATCGTCTCGAATGTTCCTCATCAAAAAATTATCCGAACCGTTAAAGAAGGCAATATCCGCTATCGCAACGGGATAACCGTTATCAACGTATTTTTTTACCCGTGAAAAAAATTCCGTGGCGCCGGGACGTTCAAAACTGTCGTTGGGCAAATCCGTATATTTGGGATTCCAGTCGTTTGCAGCCCCGGTACGACCTTTTATGTCCGTATTTACCATTAAAACCACGTCTGCGCTTTTGATATCGCCCGTCATAACGCCGCCGGTTATCAAAACTTCATCTTTTATAGTGGTTTCTATCGCTTCGTCGGAAAAGGCGGGAACGGTTTTGCCACCTACTCCTTCTCCGTATTCGACGTATATTTTGGGTTTTTTCCCGGTAAGATCGTTTACGACTCTGGCCAACAAAATAAGATTGAATTCGTCAATCCCAACCATGCTTTGAAAACGATCCGGGGGAATGTCCAGCTTCTTCGCCCTTTTCATCAGGCGACGATTTTCCCAATGGGTTTGGCTTAATGGGGCGTTATCGTCCCTGCCTAAAACCAAAACCTGCACGGAGCCTTTTTTGGTAAGCTCTAAGAGCGACTCGGTAACGCCGAAATTTTTCTCCCGTCGTCCCATCCAGTCCCGCCAAACATCTTTATTGAGCCTTGCCCGTATCTCATTTTTTTCGATTTTTTCGCTCTCGTTCAGACCTTCCATATCCTCTTTGTCAAGAAGTTTGGTAAGGTTGAATATATCTGCGCCGTATTCAAAACCCGTCGGCCCAATTTCCGAATAATAAGCCGGCTCTTCCACCCCCGCCGCCGCGCCGTTCTTCGGAGTACGCATGAGAGATGTAAAGAGGTAAAGTTTCAGCTTGGGATTATCCTCAGCAAGCTTCTTAAGTCGGTTTACTCGCTTTTGAAGTTCTTCGATGCTTATATTATGTTTACGAGACGGTATAAGCCCGCCGTACAAAAGAGCGTCGGTAGCTATAACAGCCGCTTTTGCATTTTTCACTTCTTTTTCCGTAAAAGCCCATAAAGCATTCGTATCTCCCGGGGTATCTGGACCGCGTGACAAAATGTCTTCGTTTGGGACAATTAAATCGTACCCCGCAGAACGAACAACCTCGATGGTCTGCTCATAGGATACGGGACGGTTGTCCTGAGGAAGAAAAAGAATCTTCTCTGCTGCGTCTGCGCTTGCAGTAACAAGCAATGCGGAAATGGCTATGGGCAAAATTTTTTTTATCTTCTCTATCATGTTTTCTCCTCATTATTTATCAAATTTTGTTAGGGATGTTTACCCCCTCTTCCTCAAGTCGTTCCATGCAAAATTTAAAATGCCTTAATTATACCATCATATTCAATATTTCTTTCGTCTTTTCCTCCATTAACCTTTTATTTCCCCTAGACTCCACGTTTAACCTTATATCAGGCTCAGTGCCGGATTTTCGCAAATTGAACCGCCAATCCTTAAAATCAACCGAAACTCCGTCGATGTCGTTAAATTCGCCGTTGGGAGCGTATTTTTCCTTAACCTTTTCAAGGGTTTTATCCGGGTCTTTTACCCTTCTGCTTATTTCGCCGCTTGCGGGATACGCCTCTTGCCTATCTTTCATCAGTTTTGAAAGCGGTTTATTCATCTCGCTCATAAGTTCTAAAGTTAAAAGCCACGGTATCATGCCGCTGTCGCAGTAGTAAAAATCCCTGAAATAATGGTGTGAACTGAGTTCCCCTCCGTAAATTGCGTCAAGTTCCCTCATTTTATCCTTGATAAAGGCATGGCCGCTCCTCACCATTACAGGGTTGCCGCCGTATTTTTTTACCGTTTCTATGGTGTTCCATGTAAGCCGCGGATCGTATATTATAGTTGCGCCCTTCTCCTTTTTCAGAAAAGCCTCCGCCAAGAATCCCACCATGTAGTATCCTTCGATGAACCCGCCGTTTTCGTCGAATAAGAAACAACGGTCAAAATCCCCGTCCCATGCGACTCCCACATCTGCGCCGTATTTTTTCACCGCTTCTATGGTAGCTGCGCGATTTTCCTTTTTCAAAGGATTCGGCACTCCGTTTGGAAAAGCGCCGTCCGGTTCCGCAAAAATCATGGTCGTGTCAAAAGGCAACTTCTCTTTAAGCGCCTTGACTACGGCTCCCGCCGCGCCGTTTCCGATATTTGCCACGACTTTATACGGTTTTAACTTATCAATATTTACATAAGACAAAATATGATTGACGTAATCCGTCATCATATCCAACGGTTTCACCTTGCCAATATTATCGACAACCGCAGGCGGCTCTTTCAAAACCTCTGCGGCAAGTTCTTTTAAGCCGTTGTTTTCGGAGATAGGACGGGAATTTTTCCGCACAAACTTCATACCGTTATACTCTTTGGGATTATGGCTGGCAGTCACCATAACGCCGCCGTCGAAACCGTAAAAGCTCGTGGCGAAATATATCATCTCGGTGCCGATAAGCCCCGCCGAACTGACATCAGCGCCGCTTTCGGCGAGTCCTTTAATAAGCGCGTCCGTCAGACTCTTACTTGAAAGCCTTATATCGTACCCTACCACGACATTTTTCATATCAAACAATTTAGGCAAGGCTCGACCTATCCTATACGCTATTTCTTCGTTTATGCTCTCGGGGTAAATCCCGCGTATATCAAAAGCCCCAAAAGCTTCGGTAGTAATATTCATGCCGCATCCTTTTTAACACTTCAAAATTAAAGCCATAAACACCAAATCATTCTCTCCCGCATTTTCTATGCCGTGAAAATCCCCATCGGCGCAAAATGTCGTGTCTCCCGCTTTTACCTCGTAAACTTCATCGTTATCCGTATACTTCGCGCTTCCTTCCAATATATGATAGGTTTCCGTAGTGCCGACGTGTTGATGCTTTCCAATAGACGCGCCCTTTGGAATCGTCACCTTCGCAAACATCTGCGCGCTTTCTCCCAGTTCTTTTGCCGTAAGCACCCGTTCAATAGAAATTTTCCCTTTGCCCCCCGCCTTCTTTTCCGCTATCTCTACTTCCGATTTTATAACCGCCATTAAAAATTCCTCCTTTGTAAGTTCTTTCTTTTCTTTCTTCTCTTTTTTTGTAAAAAAAGAGAAGAAAGAAAAGAAACAAAAGAAAGAAGAGAAAAAAACTTTAATCTCGTTTACTTGAAATTTTGACCAAATTAAAAATTTTAGTTTGCTAAAGTTTTTTCTTTTTCTCTTTCTTTGCTTCTTTCTCTTTTTCTTTTTTGTTACTATTCACGGGTAGTACAAAAAAATAGCGCTCTTCATAGTCAACCCTTCCGCCCTTCGGGCACCTCCCCTTTCAGGGGAGGCTCTCTGATTTCTCATTTTGTGGATACATAATAGAACAGTCACCTTCACGTTGCCTCCCCTGAAAGGGGAGGGGGACCGCGAAGCGGTGGAGAGGTCGACCATGAACGGCACTAATTCACCTTTCGCACCACTATGTTGTATTAACCGTGAATAGTAACGTTTCTTTTCTCTTTTTCTTTGTTATTTTCTTTTTCTCTTTTCTTTTTTTCAAAAAAGAAAGGAGAAAAAGAAAGTAAGGTTTTTAGAGATGTCCTTATACTTTAACTTTTGGTTATTGAAAATTCATTAAACCTTATTTCTTCGTCCCTAAGCATATTTTCCAAGCTTCTGTTCTCGCCTAAACTTCTGTAAATCCCCCATTTGGGACGCAAAACGGGAGAATCGGTCTGCCACAAATCCAATTCGTCGCTTGAATAACTGAAAAGCTCCTTATTATCTCTTAATCTCGTGATTTTTATACTATAGCTTCCGTTATGGTTTTGAGGTTTATTCACGCCGAAAGTCACTTTTTCGGTGATTTCAACCCATTTTCCCAAAAATTCCTCAAGATTTGCCGATTTCACAACCGTCATTTTCCGATTTTTGCGGTTAAAATACCTAAGTTCAAACTGTTTCGAGCCGTTTTTCTTTTCGCAAGCCGTTAATGTTATAAGAGGATGCTTTACATCAGCAGTACCCTTTCTATTGTCCGTTCCCTTTAACTGATGCAAGTGGCAAAATTTATTTGTCACCTTAAACCCTAAAGGCAACCGCATTTTCCAACGCATTAAAAGAGTTTCTCCCTCTTTTGCGGTCATTGAAGCGGGAGATTTGTCATAAGTCTTTACCTCTACCCGCTGACGGTCGGTTACGGACTTTATGCCCCTGTCGTCGTCAATCAAAGCGTGTATTTGAAAAGCAAAAACATAAGTCTTTAAATCGTTATCGTAAACCTGTTTGATGTGGCGTACCGGATTTTGCTTATGCTCCCTCGAATTATCGGGGACTTCGTAACCAAAACCCGCCGCCTCGATTAAATCATACGCCTCGCCTTTGCCCGCAGCGACAAGAGTATTCGCATCTTTCGCAAAAACACTTAAAGGAAAACCAACAAGCAAAAACAAAACAAAACATATTTTACACAAAAATTTCCAAAAATAATTCACCCGGGATTCCAAAGGGTAATGCCCTTTGGCGGGTGCAGGGCGGCGTCCTGCCGGGTTTGGGCGGAGCCCAACTAAAATCTTCATAAGCTCAACCATGTGAAAATAAACATCAAAACGGAAACGAGACCGTTTTTCATGAAGTATTTTTGGGTAACGCGACTAAAATCGTTGTATTTAACGATTTCGTGCTGGTATCTTAATACGCCGCTCGCCGCGCCGACTCCTACGAAATAAATCCATGAAAGATTGCACATAATGCCTACTATAAAGAATAAAATTACGCTTACAACATGGAAGAACCATGCGATTTTTAACGCTGTCTTTGCGCCGAATTCCGTTGAAAGGGAATGAAGTCCTTGGCTTAAATCGAATTTTTCGTCCTGCGCTCCGTAAATTGCGTCAAACATTCCAATCCACAAGGCAACACCCGCGCAAAGCACCAACATTGGCGTATCAACAGGGTCTATCGTACCTTTTACCGCAATCCAAGCCCCCGCAGGCGCAACCGCTATGGCAAGCCCTAAGAAGAAATGGCATAAAAAAGTATATCTTTTTGTAAACGGATAAATCAAAGCGATAATCAACGCCAATGGCAACAATTTTAGGCAAATAATCGGCAATTTTAAAACCGCCGTGAAAAATATTATCAAATATAATACGGTAGCGATTTTTGCCGCTTTCATGCTTAACTTACCCGATACCAACGCGCGATACCCCAATCTCTCCTGCTTCTTATCATACTTGTAATCAACCAAATTATCAACGGAAACCGCCGCCGCCCTTGCGGACAAAATAGCCACCGTAATAAAAAACAGCGTCTTTCCGTCAGGCACGCCGCCCGCCGCCAAAAATGCCGCCATATACGCAAACGGCAATGAAAACACGCTGTGCGAAAAAGCTATATGATTTAAATGCGCCAACACATTCATATCTTTTGCCTCCTTGTCCTTTCCTTTTATCTGTTCCTTTCCTTCATCGCCCGCTCAATATCCCTCTTATCCGCCTTCTGCTTCAAAGCTTCCCTCTTATCGTAATTATGCTTGCCGCTTGCAAGCGCAAGCTCCAATTTCGCCTTCCCACGCTTAAAATAAATCTTTAGCGGCACCAACGTAAACCCTTTTTCCCGCGTCTTTGAGAACAGCTTCACTATCTCCGCCTTGTGCATCAACAGTTTCCTTCGCCTTAAAGGCTCTGCGTTAAACCTGTTCCCTTCCTCATAAGGACTTATGTGCATATTCTCGATAAAAATTTCGCCGTTCTTTATAACCCCGTAACTATCCTTTAAATTGGCTCGTCCAGCTCTTAAAGATTTTACCTCCGTCCCTACAAGCGACAGCCCCGCCTCAAACGTCTCGTGTATAAAATAATCATGCCGCGCCTTCCTGTTCTCGCACGCCGTCTTTATTCCTTCATTCTTCTTGCCCATGACTTTCTCCCTTTTAGTCGGGGCTTTGCCCCAATCCCCAGCAGGGGTGCTGCCCCTGCACCCCGCCAAAGGGCATTGCCCTCTGGACTCCCGGTTACGATTACTGTCCTGTTCACAAAACCCCTCCGCCCTTTGGGCACCTCCCCTTTCAGGGGAGGCACTCAATTTGTAGCTTTTGAGCCTCCCCTGAAAGGGGAGGGGGACCGCCGAAGGCGGTGGAGAGGTCGATCATGAATGGCACTATTTCACCTTTATAGTTTACCAAAAAGTATATTTTGTTTTATGCTTTGATTTTCTTCTGCGCTTATGTTTTAATTTTCTTTTGTCTTTTGACTCTTGCTTCTTCTTGAGTTTCGCCTCTTTCTTCCTCTCTTTACGCTCTTTTTCGGTCAAGAGCAACATATCTTCCGGCAGGCAAAAATCAATGGAACGTTCCTTTAAATCTACCTTTAAGACCGCAACCGTCAAGCGTTCACCTAAGCGATATTCCTCTCCGGTGCGTTCGCCTATAAGGGAAAAACTTCTCTCGTCGTAAACGTATCTGTCGCGCGTCATGTTCGATACGTGTACCAAACCTTCAACGCCGTTGTCTAGCTCAACGAACATCCCGAAATTCGTTACGCTGGTTATGATTCCTTCAAATTCCTCGCCTAAGAAATTTCCCATGTATTCGGCTTTTTTTAGGTCTGATACCGCCCGTTCCGCTTCTATTGCGTTGCGTTCCCTGCCGGATGTTTGCTTTGCGATTTCCTTTAAAAGTATTAACCTTTTTCCTTTATCCTTAGGCGTTTCATTCGAGAGAATTTCCTTCAATATTCGGTGTACTATTAAGTCGGGGTATCTCCTTATCGGCGAGGTGAAATGAGTGTAAAATTCCTTTGAAAGCCCGAAATGTCCGTCGTTTTTTTCGCTGTAATAGGCTTGTTGCATGGCTCTTAGGGTCATGTAGTTTATTATGGTTTCCTCAAGGCTGCCTTTTGACTTCTTTATGACCCCTTGCACGTCCTTTGACAATATCTTGCCGCCTCGCCTCTTTTTTATGAAATATCCGAGAGGCGAAATTTTTTCGTTTAACGCGTCGATATCGTCTTCCTTTGGCTGAGGATGCACTCTGTAAATGCCTGGGACTTTCGTTTTTTCAAATAACTTAGCCGCTTCTTCGTTGGCTATAAGCATACATTCTTCAATAACGGATTCGCCTAACGAACCCGTTCGCTTCTCAAGTTTTACCGGCTTTCCATCGGCGTCCAGCTTTATCTTTACCTCGGTGGTTTCAAACTCTATGGCTCCCGCTTTTTGACGCTTCTTTAAAAGGGCGTTTCTCAGCTTTTTCAGGATTTTTAACATCGGCAGTATATCTTTGTTGTCCTTGGTTAGAACCTTATCCTTATCCACCAAAATTTTGTTTACGATATGATACGAAAGCCGCCGTTTTACGCAAATGACCGCGGGGAAAAATTCCGATTTTACAACCTCTCCGTGAGAATTTATAATCATGTCCGCCGCCATTGCCAATCTATCTTCGTTGGCGTTTAGGGAACATATTCCGTTGGATAGTTTTTTCGGCAACATGGGTACGACCCTATCCGCCAAATAAACGCTTGTCCCCCGCTTTAAGGCTTCATTGTTTAATGCGGTGTTTATTCCGACGTAATGGCTGACGTCCGCTATCGCCACAACAAGCCTGAATCCCTCGTCGATTTCCTCTGCGTATACCCCGTCGTCCAAATCCTTTGCGTCTTCGCCGTCTATGGTTACAATCGGAAGCGCTCTCAAATCCCGTCGGTTATTTATTTCATCTTCCAAAACTTCGTTGGGGATTTCCTCAATTTCCTCCATTACTTTTTCGGGAAAATCGTCGTATAAATCATAAGCTCGCATTATGGCGAGTATATCCACGCCCGGGGCGTCGAAGCGTCCCAAAACCTCTACGACCTTGCCCCTTATATAATCCCTTTTGTCCTTCGCCCATTTGGTGATTTCCACAACAACCTTATCGCCGGTTTTAGCTCCGGCAAGATGTTTGTTTGATACAAAAATTTCGTGTTTTATCCGTATGTCGTCAGAAGTTACAAAAGCGAGGATGTTGCTTTTTTCTAAAGTCCCTACCAGTTTATTTGTGCCGCGCTCCAAAATTTCAAGGATTTCACCTTCGGCGGCTCTGCCCTTAACAGGCTCCTTTATTATCCGAACAGCGACTTTGTCTCCGTGCATGGCGCCTTTGGCGTATCTGCCGCGCACATGGATATCCGGCGAACCGTCAATAGGCGAAACGAAATTCATGCCCTTCATGGTGACAAGGAGAATCCCTTCGGTTTTTACCATCTTTTTTCTTCCTCGTCAATGAAGTCCTCAATCTCTTTAAAAATCGCTTCTTTCCCATCTTCCAACGGAAGCAAGTGACCAAAGCCGGAAACCAATTTCAAGCGTTTACGAACACTTTTTATATTTGCCATGATAAATTCTGCGCTCTCGGGATCTGCCGTGCGATCGTTCTCGCTGTGTACTATAAGCGCCGGCGCAGTCACCTTTTTCATGGATTTCTTTGCCGTTTCTATAACGTCAAGCATCTCGTGGACGGATAAAAGTGGCATCGCCTGTTTTCGGTTCACAACGGCGGGAACTCCCACCAATTTTTTCTTCTCTTTGGGCAAGAACATTCCCTTAGCGACTTCCCTCGGCGGCAACAAGGATATTCCCCTCTCCTTTGCAACGGTAATAGGAGCCGCCAATGTCACAACGCCCGCAACCTCTTTTTCCGCCGCCAAAATAAGCGCCAAAATTCCTCCCATGGAGTGACCCACGACGTAAATGCGTTTTGCCGCGCCTTTTAATATCGCGTATCCGTCGTAAGCGGCGTCCATCCAGTTTTCTGCCGTGGTGTTTTCCAAAGTCTTTGCGCTTGAGCCGTGTCCCGTCAGTCTTGGCGCAAGCACAGTGTAATTCTTTGAGTTTAAATATTCGCCAAGCAACAACAAATCCGCAGGTGTTCCGGTAAAGCCATGTATCAGAAGTATTCCCGTATCTCCGCCCAATTTTAAAAAAGGTTCCGCTCCTTTTATTACCATAAATTCATCTCCGTTCGTATCGTTCTGTAGCCAAGCTATGAAAAACCGCTTGATTTCTCTTGTGGCTCTCAGCTCATTTGGGGCAGTGAGCCATCATAAATTAATTTTTAGAGATGCCCTAAAGAAAATTGCGTCCCCTAAAGGACGCAATACACCGTGTAAATCAAGACGTCATCTTGGCTATCACTATTGTTATTACGGCAAACATAACGGAAAGAACAACAGTCACCCTAGCCAAAAGCGCATCCATTCCTCTCGCTTTCCCGCTAAACACTGTATCGCTCCCGCCGTCCATGCCTCCCATTCCGGCAGTCTTAGGCTCTTGCCCCAAAACCGACGCTATCAAAAGTATCGCAACTATTGCGTCTATTACCATAAGTACCGTAAGCAATCTAATTCCTCCATCATCTTTGGTGAACTTCGTATCACTACTATTATAATATCATACAGAAAATTCTCTTGCAAGTATTAAAATAGTTGGTTGAAATTACAACACCGATATTGACTTGATTTTAAAACAAAAATATTAGGGACTTGGCGTTGATGCCAAGCCCTTTCAGACTGTATTTTGCGCTCCCATACCCCAGGCAGCCTTGACGCCTATTCTCAATAATTTTTTTGCAGGACTTACCATATCGGCGGATATGACAGATGATAGTTCCTTTCTTGAAAAATTAGAGCGCAGGATTTACCAGATAGCGGTTGTCCATGAACAACCGAAGGGAGAGCAATTCCATTGGAAGAAATGCGGACACGAGGACTTGTTTATCTCCTTGATGCCTGAAAATCCCCTGGCTTCGCAATCAGAGGTTCATCTGTCCGACTTGGACGGGATTTCAATTTTGCTTCTGTCACGGATCGGATTTTGGGCAAATACCCATCGGGCAAAAACGCCGAATACCAAATATCTCCTGCAAGTCGAACAGGGATCCTTTTGGGAGCTTACTATGAACTCATCCTATCCCGTATTCGAATCCAGCTATCATATACGGCACGGGCAGACGTTGCCCGGACGAATCAATGTGCCGTTGGTTGATGAGGAATGCCATACCGACTATTATCTGGTGACGCTTGCTACGGAGTATAAAAGATTTACAACATTGTTCGACCATATAACCGAGACAACCGTCTGGTAGACATTCATATTTTTTTAATCTATAAAATCCCCGGCTCATCCCGGAATACCGCAGTCATGCTGCCGTTCGCTCCCACCGTCACCCCTTGCACCCCTGCCTATCGTTAAGAGAGTATCCCTCGGAAGTGAAGCAGGGGAACAACGCTATGAGAAAAAGAGAAGGGGGCGCATTTGCACCCCCTAAGTATCCCTACCGATTTTCTTTTTTGATTATTTCAGGTTTTGCTTAAAAAATGTCTCAATCTTACTTTAACTTGGCGTATTCCGCTTTGTCCACCGGCTCCAGCCACTCCGTAGTAGCACCCTCCCGGAAAATGGAGAGATGCTGGAACCAGCTGCCGTTCTGCGCTCCGTGCCAGTGCTTCACGCCTTCCGGGATAGTAACGCTCTGCCCCGGCAGAAGCTCCTTAGGTTCTTCGCCCCAAATCTGGTAATAGCCTTTCCCCGATACCCCGGCGAGTACCTGGCAACTGCCGTGGTGCTTGTGCCAGAAATTGATGCAGCCCGGCTCGAAAGTCACGTTTGCCACATTCACGAACTTGCTTTCCATGGGATAAAGGAAACTTCTGCCCGTGAAGTATTTCGCGTAGCCCGTGTTCGGCTTGCCGATGGGATAAACTGCGCCGCCTTCTTTTTGAAGTTCAGCCGTGATTTCCTCCGGCGTGGACAAATCCTTGATGTTTTTTGCCGCATCTGCCGTCGGCATGGCAAAGGAAGTCATGCCCGCAAGGAGCGCAGCAGCCAACAATGTGCGTCCCGTTTTCTTCATCCAATTCATTTTCATTGTCATTTCCTCCTTCATGGCACCACAAATTATTTCAACTGAGCCTTTCTTATGGTTTCACAACGGCTTTCAGGATAGGGTCGGTCTTAGAGATAAGCCGCTCAAAAGTTGATTGCAGTTCCGCCAAAGATACGATATCCGTCACATACCGTTCGGGATTTATTATACCGTTTGCAATAAGGTCGATGGTTCCCGTAAATTCTTCGCGGGTGCAGGAAACACAGCCAAGCAGATTTACTTCCTGCAGAACGGCGCGGTTGATGTTTACGGAGATTGTCTCCGTCATGCTGTTTCCAATCATTACAACCGCGCCGCCGGGCTTTACCGTACGAATACAGGCGTCCAATACGATATTTTTTCGGACATCATGGAGTGCCTTTCCGACGATACGCTCGTTATGCCCGATGCCGGAAAGGTTCGGGGAATAGACTTCCGCTGTGTCAAAAAATGTGCAACCGTAATCGTATGCTTTGCGTATGGCGGAAATACTGTAAGACTCTTCGGGAATTTGCCCATATCCGTGGGAGAAAGCCATGCATCCCATCCCGATTTCAGAAACTTCAATATCCCGCAAATTTCTCGTTTTCATTTTCGTCCCTACTTTTTTATTTCATGTTCACAGTATAATAACAAATCGTTTTCCTGTCCAATACCTATTTTGTATTCTAATAAATGCCTTTTAAGCATTGATGAAAAAATAAAAATCTGTTATCATTAGGGTAGAAACAATTATAACAGGAGGCGTCACGAATGGAACTTGATATTCGCGTATTGAAATATTTTCTGGCTGTTGCCCAAGCGGGCAATATGACTCAAGCGGCCAAAGACCTCCACATCACTCAGCCGACCCTTTCCCGCCAGATTATGGACTTAGAAAAAAATTTAGGGGCAGAGCTGTTCGTGCGTAAACATAAGCAGTTAACCCTGTCTGACAGCGGTTTCCTTTTCCAACAAAGAGCCAAGGAAATCGCTCAGCTTGCCGACAAAGCCTGCAGGGAAATTGCCGAGCAAAAGACACAAATGCAGGGAACCGTGACTATTGCTTGTGTGGAAAGCATTGCCTCGCTCCTTTTGCCGGAAATCATGGCCGCATTCAGCCGGAATTTTCCTTCCGTAAAATATGAGCTTTATAGCGCGGACGGCAATGACATTCGTGAAAAAATAGACCGCAGTAACATCGACCTTGGCATCTTGTTAGAGCCGGTAGAGATAGCAAAGTACAATTTTCTTCGTCTGCCCTGCCATGAAAAATGGGGTGTCGCCATGCGTGAGGATTCGCCCCTAGCCCGAAAAGAAGCGATTACCACGGAAGATATACAGGGGTTGCCCATCATCATCCCGCAGCGCACCATCGTCATCGAGGAGATTTCCAGATGGTTGGAAGTTGAGGAAAATAGACTTAACATTGTTGCCTCCCACAATTTGCCCACCAACGGATTGCTTCTTGCAAAGCAAGGCATCGGATACCTCATTTGCGTTGAGGGTTCCTTTACCATACGCCCAATGCCCGATATTTGCTTTCGTCCGTTTCTGCCGGAGCGTATAACGGGACATGTGCTGGCTTGGAAAAAGAATCGTGTATTTTCTCAAGCTACGATGCGATTCCTTGAATTTGTGCGAGATAAGTACGAGGGCATCTAATATAAAATTGCAGGATTCAGCCACGATACAGAACATATTGACTTCCGAAAAAATGAAAGTCGATGCCTTGCTTCAAAAATCTTAAAATGCCTTAATTCAAGTTTTTTCTTCGCCAGAAGAAAAAACTACATACGTCAGCATTTCAACAAGACGTCCGAGAGGCGGGAGATTTAAACTCCCGCCTTTCTTCCGATATAGACCTCCACCTAAGAGGTGGGGGACATCTAGTCTTGTTATATAACAACAAAACAGCCGATTGCCCAACCTTGCTTATCGGAAAATCGGCTGTTTTCTATTTTTGTTTAGAGCATTGATCGCAATTCGGTCAGACGCTGATCGGATATACCGGTTTCTTTGCGAATAGCATCTATCGGCTTATCTTCTCTTATCATGCGAATGGCTGTCATCATATTGGATTCGCCTTCATTGCGTCCTGCTTCTCTGCCATCATTTCTTGCCTGATTTATACCGTTCTCCCAAGCTGCCCACATATTGATCGATTCTCCTTTCTCGATTTGAATATTCGCTCCCGTGACCGTCTTGATAAGGCTGGCCGTGTCCCAGTCCATATGCTCGAACCGCTTATTCCCCTCCATCCAACTTACATCTTTGTCGTTACGGTGCTTGGCAAACTGCATGACCGCTCCAAGCCCGGTGCGGAATTTTGCAAAGTCCTCATCGGCGATTTGAGCAGGGGTAAGGAGGTTGAGTTTATAGTCCGGCACAAATCTGAGAAGTCTCTTGTCTTCTATATCTAACATCTCGTGAAGGCTTGTCGGCGCATCCCAAGGCTCGGCGCTTAGGCAAAGCGTCAGAGTAATTACCGGTGTCAGCCTATCTTCTTTGCGAAAACCCGAAAGATACTCCTCTTGTGTCAGGCTTGTATTGCGAGTCGAATCTTCGTTTTTAGCCTCATCAATCGCGCCCATGGGCATCACATCCTTTTGCTTCGTTTTACCACACATCAGCATCGCGTTCAAGAGGCTCTCATCTGTTTCCATACGTATTCGTCATTTTACCCCTGAACTCCTGCCAGCAGAAAAATTTCGTTACAAAAAGAGGGTTACTGACATTTGAGGGCGAATGTTATAAGGTTAAAAATGCAAGAATTATGGAGGACGACACATATATTGGAACAGAAAGTCTATAGCCTACAACCGTGGCGATAGCTGGCCGGAATGGGACATCAACCGCGATTACAGCCACGCCGAGGGAGAGCCGCTCATTCCTAATGCTGCCGAGGTTGCCTTCGTATCCACCTACAAAACGGGTTTTCCTCTAAAGATGAGGAAAACCCGTTTTGTCTACAGTCTGAACTTTTTCAAGGATTTCTTTTTTTGGCGTTTTCTTACCGCACATTTTTAAATAAACATATCAAATCGACTTTGCAAAATCTTCCCCGAACTTTTTGCAATCCGCTAAACCGTTGTCGTCGGGGGTGTTTTCTATGATAAGCCCATCGCCGAACAGTTTTGCGCCCGCTGTTTTGGCTCTTTCTTCCCAGGTTTTCATCCATTCGCCGCCGCCCCAGCCGTAAGAACCAAAGAGAGCAACCTTAACGCCGTTAATCTTGCCTTCCGCTTCTTTCCACATCGGCTCGAAAGCGTCTTCTTCCAGTTCTTCCGCGCCCATGGCGGGGCAACCGAAGATAACGCCGTCGTAATCGGCTATTTTATCTGCGGAAAAGTCACTTACTTCAAGCAAAGTTTCCTCCGCTCCCGCTCCTTTAACGCCGTCCGCAATCGCCTTTGCCATTGCTTCGGTATTTCCGGTTCCGCTCCAATAAACAACCGCTACTTTACTCATGTCCATTCCTCCATGTTTTAAATTTAAAGCGACCTCTAAAAACCCTACTTTTCTTTCTTTTTCTTGAAAGAAAAAGAAAGAAAAGTAGCAAAAGAAAGAAAAAGAACTTTAATAAAAAGTATGAAATTGTAATATTTAAACCAAAATTTAAACTGGATAAAGCTTTACTTGATAAAGTTTTTTCTTTTCTCTTTTTCTTTGTTACTTTCTTTTTCTCTTTTCTTTTTTACAAAAAAGAAAAGAGAAAAAGAAAGTAAGGTTTTTAAAAATGCTTTTAACAAGCTGTTAAAAGTTCCGCAAAACTTACGCCTGCGGATAACTTGTCGCAAAATTCGCGGGTGCAACACGCATATTTTTCGAAAAGTTTTTTTGTTTCCGCTTCGTTCGAATAAACCTTCCAATACCCGCTTACTAAAAAATTTTGCCCCTTTTGCTCGATGAACCCCTTGACGTCTTCGGGGGGATAGCCCAAGAAAAGTCCTATTTCGTGGGGGAAATCGTCTTTTTCGCAAAAATTTTGCTTTAATTTTGCAAGAACAAAAGACAGTGAAAACAACGAATACCCGCGGGACAGTAGAATTTTTTTTGCGGTTTCGTTTTCCAGCGCCTTTTTTAAGAGTTCCTCCCTGTAAAAAAATATGTGCGCATATTCAAAATTTTCCGAAAGTATATATATTGATATTCCTTTGCAAGCAAAACATTTTTTGTACGCAAGAAGAAGATTTTCAAAGTTTTCAAAATTCTTCTTTTTAAAAGAAATCAGACTGCCGGGCTTGAAACCCGCCAATGTCGGAGCTGCATGAATCCCCATAATGCGCTCGAAGGTTTCTTTGCCCAAAATATCCTCCCCCTCAATAACTTTAAAACGAAAATTATTTTCATTTGAAATTTGTTATCATTATAAAGTATGTGAGAATTATTGTCAATAAAATTTTATATTTAATTTTACCTAAAAATAAAGGAAGAAGAAAATTTTTGTCGAAAATTACTTGAATAGTATTCTCAAAAAAGATAAAATCAAAAGTCCCCTTACGGGAACGAGGAGGAAATCATGGAAGAACAGATAAAAAACATACAAGCGGAGGCGATTGAGGCCATTAAGAAGGCTGTGTCGCTTTCCGATTTAGACGATATACGGGTCAAATATTTAGGAAAGAAAGGCTCTTTTTCGGAAATTTTTCGATCCATGAAGGATTTATCTTCGGAGGAAAAGCCGAAAGTCGGTAAATTCGTAAACGAAGCCAGAACTTTAATAGAAACGGAAATTCAGGCAAAGAACGAAGTTTTAAAGGAAAGCGAGCTTCAAGAAAGACTTGAAAACGAAACCATAGACATAACTTTGCCGGGTCGCGCTCCACGTTTGGGGCATCTTCATCCTATCACGCTTACCCTTAACCGTATAAAAGAAATTTTCCTTCGCATGGGCTTTTCTATCGAAGAAGGCCCCGAAATTGAGGAAGATTATTATAACTTCGAACTTTTAAATCTTCCAAAGGATCACCCTGCAAGGGATATGCAGGATTCCTTCTACATCACGGAAGAAATTTTAATGCGCACCCAAACTTCTCCCGTGCAGGCGCGCACCATGAAGGCGCATAAGAACAGCGAGCCTATTCGCATGATAGCGCCGGGCAGGGTGTATAGACGTGACGATTACGACGCTACACACTCCCCAATGTTTACTCAAGTTGAAGGGCTTGTCATTGATAAGGGGATTACTTTTGCGGATTTAAAGGGAACTCTTGAACTTGCTCTCAGAGAAATTTTTCAAAAACAGGTTGGAGTCCGTTTCCGTCCGAGTTTCTTTCCCTTTACGGAGCCGAGCACGGAAGTTGACATATCCTGCGTCATGTGCGGCGGAAAGGGTTGCCGCGTATGCAAAGGCACGGGGTATCTTGAGATTTTAGGCGCAGGCATGGTGCATCCAAGGGTTTTGGAAATGAGCGGCTACAACTACAAAAAAGTTTCCGGCTTTGCCTTTGGGTTAGGGGTTGAAAGAATCGCCATGCTCTCTTATGGTATAGATGACCTAAGACTCTTCTACGACAACGATGTTAGATTCTTAAATAAATTCTAAGGAAAAAATAACCGGGATTCCAAAGGGCTGCGCCCTTTGGCAGGGTCAAGGGGCGGCGCCCCTTGTGGGGTTTGGGGCGAAGCCCCAAGAAAGAAAAGGAGAACTATGCAAGTATCTATAAAATGGTTGAAAGATTATATAGATTTTGATTTAACGGCGGAAGATTTGGCTGATAAACTCACCATGGCAGGGGTGCCTGTTGAAAGGGTCATTCGCATGGACGAGGGGCTTGAAAAAGTTATCGCCGGAAAAATTGAAAGCGTGGAGAAGCATCCCGATTCGGATCATCTTAATATCTGCAAATTAAATATAGGTAAAGAGGAATTGTTGCAAATAGTGACGGGGGCGCAGAACGTAAAAGTCGGGCAGATGGTGCCGGTGGCTACGGTTGGCGCGCATTTGCCCAATGGTCAAAAGATTTCAAAGGGCAAGTTAAGAGGCGTGGAGTCCCTTGGAATGATGTGTTCGGCGGGGGAACTTAAATTAGACACGTCTAAGATGACCGAAGAAGAACTTAACGGCATCTACATTTTAAAGGACGATGTGGAGATTGGAACGCCCGTTGCGAAGGTTTTGGGGCTTGACGACGTTATTTTGGAATTTGAGCTTACCGCGAACCGCGCCGATTGCTTCAGCGTCTTTGGAATTGTAAGGGAAATTTCCGTATTGACGGGGAATAAACCGCATTTCCCGGAGATAAAATGTAAGGAAGAAGGGGATGAATCCGCTTCAGCCTTGGTAAAAATAAGCGTTGACGCCGTTGACCTCTGTTCACGTTTTTCGGCGAGAGTTTTGCGTGACGTAAAAATCGCTCCTTCTCCTCATTGGATGCAGGAAAGGCTTGCAGGAGCGGGTATTCGCTCGATTAACAACGTGGTTGACGTAACGAATTTCGTGATGGTGGAACTTGGGCAGCCGATGCACGCTTACGACTACGACCATGTCGCAGGACACAGCCTTACCGCAAGACGCAGCGTCGAAGGCGAGAATTTGCATACGCTTGACGATTCCTCAAGGCTCGCCAAAGGCGGCGAACTCGTTATAGCGGACGCGGAGAAAGCGGCGGGACTCGCTGGCGTAATGGGCGGTTTTGAAAGCGAAGTCACCGAGAACACCACAAGCATTATATTGGAAGCCGCCGCCTTTAACGGCGCAAGCATTCGCCGCACAGCCAGAAGTTGCGGACTGCATACGGAAGCCAGCGGCAGGTTTGAACGGGGGGTTGACGTTACCGCCACTTGCAAGGCGCTTGACAGGGCGGCGCAACTTCTTGAGGATATGGGAGCCTGCAAGACGGCGAAGGGCATTGTTGACGCTTATCCCATGGAAAAGGATGAAAGGGAAGTCGCATTCAAGGTCGAAGAGATAAACGCCCGTTTGGGGACGGATATTCCTGGCGAGAAAATGAAGGAAATCCTTGCAAACTTAGGATTTTCCGTTATCGAATACGGCGAATACTATATCGCAACGGTTCCCACATGGCGAAACGACGTTTCTAGGATGGAAGATATTTCGGAAGAAATCGCCAGAATTTACGGTTTTGAAAATATACCCTCGACCATGCCCAAAGGCGAAGTAATTCGCGGGGTTGAGAGCGAACGAGGCGAGTTTATGGGAGAGGTGAGAAATATTCTCTCTCGTCTCGGCATGACGGAGACCCTTTCTTTCAGCTTTACCCATCCCGAACTGCTGAAAAAAATTCGCGTTCCCGAAGACAGCGAGCTGATGAACGCCATTAAGATTATGAACCCGTTAACGGAAGAATATCCTCTGGTTCGCACCACGCTTTTGACGAATATAATGGAAACAGCCGCAAGGAATTTTTCCCGTAAGAACGAAGATTTTGCTATATTTGAGATTGCGCCGGTGTTTTTCCCGAAAAAACAGCCGGTAACGGAACTTCCTACGGAAAACCAGATGATAGCCGGACTTTTCACGGGTAAACGAAACGAAGTTTCTTGGAGCGAAAAGCAAGTCAACTACGATTTCTACGATGTGAAAGGCGTTGTCGAAAATGCGCTTAACCTTCTTGGAATAACGAACTATACCGTTGAAAAAGCAGACCATTTCATGCTTCATCCGGGGAAAAGCGCGGTATTCAAAAAGGGCAGGGAAATAATCGCTACATTCGGGGAAATTCACCCGAGCGTTGCGGAGGCTTTCGGGGCGAAAAATCCCACCTTTGTCTTTGAAATGTCCGTTGATGTTTTGATGAAATACCGAAAGAATAACTACAAATTCGAGCCTATCCCCAAATATCCCGCCATTACCAGAGATCTTGCGATGCTTGTAAAAGACACGGTGTCCGCAGGCGAGGTCTTGACGGTCATTGAAAAATGCGGCGGCAAGTACTTTAAAGGCGCGACTCTCTTTGACGTGTATGCGGGAAAACAAATCGAGACGGGCAAGAAGAGCCTTGCGTTTACCATGACTTTCCGCTCCCCCGATAAAACCCTTACGGACGAAGAGGCGGATGCGGCATTTAACGATATATTAAACGGAGTAAAGACGAAGTTTAACGCAGAACTTCGCGGCTAAACGCGCCGGGAGAAAATTATGGCAAAGAAAACGGCAAATAAGGAGCCAAAAAGGGTGACGGTCGAGATATACGGCGTGTCTTACCCGCTTCGCACCGACAACGACGAAGAATATGTGCAAAGTCTTGCGAAGATGGTTGACGAAAAAATGCAGGAGATAGCCACCAAAACCGGCAGTTTCCTGGGAAATAAAATAGCGGTGCTTGCCGCATTAGAAATTGCGGACGAGTACGCGCGGCTCAAAAAGGATTATGACGAGCTGGTGGCGCTGATAGACGAAAAGTGAGGGATTCCATGAAATTAGTTGTGACCGTGGTTGGTAAGGACAGAGTAGGTATAATAGCCATGGTGACGAAAATTCTTGCCGACAACAACGTAAACATTTTAAGCATCAACCAAAATATCATGGACGGCTTTTTCAATATGCTCTTAATCGCCGAAATCAGCGAGAGCAAGATGAGTCTTACGGAGCTTCAGAAGGCTTTGAAGGACGAGGGCGAAAAGATAAACGTGGAGATAAAGGCGCAGCACGAGGATATTTTTAACGTGATGCACCGAATATGAAGGCGGGATTGAATTGATAACCGTTGACGATATTTTGGAAACCAACCAGATGATAACCGAGTACAGACTTGACGTCCGTACAATCACAATGGGAATATCTTTAAGGGATTGCGCCCACCCGAACTTAGAGAATTTTTGCAAGAACATTTACGAAAAGATAACAAGACGAGCGGAATTTTTGGTAAAAACCGGCGAAGAAATCGAAGCCCAATACGGTATTCCCATTATAAACAAGCGAATTTCGGTAACTCCCATTGCAATCGCCGCAGAAGCTACGCGCACCGACAGTTTCGTACCCGTTGCGGAAACGATGGACAAGGCGGCAAAGGAAGTGGGCGTAGACTTTATCGGCGGATTCTCCGCTTTAGTCGAAAAAGGCTTTACCAAAGGGGATAGGGTTCTTATAAATTCCATCCCCGAAGCCCTCGCTACAACCGATATAGTTTGTTCCTCGGTGAACTTAGCTTCCACCAAAGCGGGAATCAACATGGATTGCGTGGCGGAAATGGGGCGCACCATAAAGCGCACCGCAGAACTTACCCGAGATAAAAACGCCCTAGGCTGCGCCAAACTGGTGATATTCTGCAATGCGCCCGGCGACAATCCCTTTATGGCGGGAGCGTTCCACGGCGTTGGCGAAGCGGAAACCGTTGTAAGCGTTGGGGTAAGCGGGCCGGGAGTTGTAAAACACGCTCTTGAAAATTTAAAGGGCGCGGATTTTACCGAAATAGCCGAAGCCATCAAAAAAACAGCCTTTAAGATAACCCGTGTCGGCGGGTTGGTTGCAAAAGAAGCCTCCCGACGCTTAGGCGCGCCTTTCGGAATAATCGACCTCTCATTAGCTCCAACCCCCGCCGTAGGGGACAGCGTAGCCAGAATTTTGGAGGAGATGGGCGTCGAATCCTGCGGCGCTCCCGGAACTACCGCCGCCCTCGCCTTATTAAACGATGCGGTAAAAAAAGGCGGGCTTATGGCAAGTTCCCACGTCGGCGGGCTTTCCGGCGCGTTCATTCCCGTCAGCGAAGACGAGGGCATGATTGCCGCCGTTAAAGCCGGTTCTCTCTCCATGGAAAAACTTGAAGCCATGACCTCCGTCTGTTCCGTGGGTCTTGACATGATAGCCGTCGAGGGCGATACGTCGGAAGCCACCCTTTCCGCCATCATAGCGGACGAAGCCGCCATAGGCATGATGAACAACAAGACAACCGCCGTCCGCATTATTCCCGTACCCGGGAAAAAAGCCGGCGAAACGGTTGAATACGGCGGTCTATTAGGCTCCGCGCCAATAATGAAACTAAACGACAAATTTAAAAGCGACGCATTCATCGCAAGAGGCGGCCGCATTCCCGCCCCTATTCGCAGTTTGACGAATTAGGTTTGTTTCTTACTTTCTTTTTCTCTTTTCTTTTTTGTACAAAAGAAAAGAGAAAAAGAAAGTAACAAAGAAAAAGAGAAAAGAAAAAACTTAAATAAATATTTATGAAACCCCTCCGCCCTTCGGGCACCTCCCCTTTCAGGGGCGGCACTCAAATTGACTCTTTTTAGCCTCCCCTGAAAGGGGAGGGGGACCGCGAAGCGGTGGAAGGGTTGACCGTGAACGGCACTAAAATACCCTTTTTAGAGATTTCAAACCATGAAAAAAATAATATTAAATGCGGATGATTTCGGGCGACATGAGCTTATCAATAGAGCCGTGGAACTTGCCGCAACCGAAGGGGCGTTGCGTTCGGCTACGCTTATGCCTGCGGGGGCGGCTTTTGACAACGCTATAGAGATAGCCAAAAAACTTCCCGCTTTAGGGGTCGGTATTCATCTTACACTTGTGGATGATATTCCAATTTCTCCGCCCAAAACAATTCCCACATTGATTAGGGAAGACGGCAAATTTTATCCTGATTATATGGCGTTCTTAAAGGCGTATTTTACGGGAAAAATTTCGCTTTCAGACATCAGAACCGAACTTGCCGCCCAATTTGAAAAGGTGGAGCGTACGGGGCTGATATTTACCCATATCGACAGCCATCAACATTTGCACCATGCACCGGGGATTTTGGAGATTGCGCTAAACCTTGCCGAAAAAGCGGGTATAAAAAAGATGCGGGTATCTCATACCAAACTTTTTAGCGGCAATGTCAAAAATCTCTTTCAAATAATAGGTCGAGGCGGCTTATTCACCCTTTCTTCGTACGCAAAACTAAAGGGCAAAAAGAAAGGTTTTCGCTATCCCGACCATTTTGCGGGGATAGTGGCGGGCGAGGCCGTAACCGAAACTTTTCTTTTAAACGAAACAGAAAATTTAGAAGAAGGCGTAACGGAAGTGATGATGCACCCAGCTATGGATAACGCAAAAATAGGAAATTTAACGGGTTGGCTGCACGACTACGAAGCGGAATTTAAAGCGACGACTTCAAAAAAATTAATGAGCGTATTAAAAGAAAAAAACATCGAAACCACAAACTATAACGAAATATAAAAACTAAAAAAAGAGTTTGATAAAGTTTTTTCTCTCTCTTTCTTTGCTTCTTTCTTTCTCTCTCTTTTTTTCAAAAAAGAGAGAGAAAGAAAGAAGGAATTCGCCACAAACTAACACAAAGAGGTGATAAGGATGGGGAAACTTTCGCCGGTGCAGCTGGACAGTTACGAGCCTTTACGGGAAGTTGTATCGGAGGCGTTAAGGAAGGCCATTAGGGAAGGCGTGTTATTGCCCGGTGAGCGGCTTATGGAGATACAGCTTTCGGAGGAATTGGGAGTCAGCCGAACTCCGGTAAGAGAAGCCATAAGAAAGCTTGACCAAGAGGGATATGTGGTTATGATGCCAAGGCGGGGCGCTTATGTGGCAAGCATAACCATTAGGGATATAAACGAGATTTTTGAGATACGCCGCGCCCTTGAGTCGCTCTCTAGCTCGCTTGCGGCTGAAAGAATAAGCGCGGACGAGCTTGAAACGCTGCAACGACTGTTAGTTGAAATCGGTCGGTACATAAAATCAAAGGATATGGAAAAAATCGTCGAAACGGATATTAAATTTCACGATTTGTTATACCAAGCCTCAAGAAACGCGCGGCTTGTCGGGATAATTTCAAATCTAAGGGAACAGCTTACGCGTTTCCGCACTCTCTCCATGTCTTATCCGGGACGCCTCGAAGAAACCCTGAAAGAGCATAAAGCCATGGTCGACGCAATGGCGAAAGGCGACGCTGCCGCCGCCAGAAAAGCCGCCGAAAAACACATGGAACGCTCCGAACAAACTCTCTTGGACGCTATCGAGGCTGCTGAGAGCAAGCAGTAAGCTTCTTCTTTCTTTCTCTTTTTCTTTTTTGTAAAAAAGAAAAAGAGAAAGAAAGAAGCAAAGAAAGAGAAAAAGAAAAAACTTTAACAGGCTCGGATTTTCAGTTTGTACTCGATATATAGGTTTTCTCCAAACCCCTTATTAAAGTTTTTTTCTCTTCTTTCTTTTGTTTCTTTTCTTTCTTCTCTTTTTTTACAAAAAAAGAGAAGAAAGAAAAGAAAGAAACTAGCATTTAGAAACAAGCTGGAGGATATGAGATGTCGGATTTGGTTACGGTAATATTGGCGGCGGGGAAGGGGACTAGGATGAAGTCGAAGCTTCCCAAGGTGTTGCATAAAGTGGCTGGAAAGCCGATGGTAAATCATGTGCTGGATGCGGCAAAAGCTGCGGGGGCGGTTAGGAATATCGTTGTCACGGGTTTTGGCGGGGAAATGGTAAGACAGGCGATAGACGCCGAATGTGTGGAGCAAAAGGAACAGCTTGGCACGGGTCATGCAGTGCTTCAGACAAAGGAATTGCTTGAGGGTACGGATGGAGTTGTCATGGTGCTTTGCGGAGATACGCCGCTATTGACGGGGGAACTTTTGACGTCGCTTTACGAAGCCCATAAGAGAATAGGCGGCGTTGCGACGGTGCTTACCGCTATCGTGCCGAATCCTATGGGTTACGGTAGGGTAATCCGAAGACCCGACGAGACTTTTTTGAAGATAGTCGAGGAAAAGGATGCGACGGAGGAGGAGCAGCGGGTTAAAGAGATAAATTCAGGCATCTACTGCTTTAATATAAAGGAATTGTTTTCGGCGTTAGCGGAAGTAAAAAACGATAATGCTCAAGGCGAGTATTATTTGCCGGACGTGCTGGAAATTTTGGGTGCGAGGGGCGAAAAAATAGCGGCTTACGCAACGAAAAATTACGATTTGACTCTCGGCATAAATTCAAGGGCGCAGCTTGCGGCGGCAGAAAAAATTTTAAGGAAAAGGAAGAACGATGAATTGATGGCGGACGGCGTAACCTTGATGGATCCCGATACCACTTTTATCGACGCAGATGTAAAAATCGGACGTGACACGGTTATTTATCCGTTTACATGGATAGAGGGAAATACCGTGATAGGCGAAGATTGCGAGCTTGGTCCAAATATTCGCCTGCAAAACGCGACTCTCGGCAACGGCGTGACCGGGCAATTTACTTACGTTCACGACGCTGTAATAGACGACAACGTAACGCTTGGTCAGTTCGTGCATATTCGTCCCGATTCCCATTTGATGAGCGGGGTTAAAATAGGCAATTTCGTCGAGGTGAAAAATTCCAACGTAGGCAACAATACAAAATTGCCGCACCTTTCCTACATAGGCGATTCGGATATAGGGGACGACGTAAACATGGGTTGCGGCACCATAACTGTAAACTATGACGGAAAGAAAAAATTCCGCACAAAAGTGGGAAACCGCGCCTTTGTGGGTTGCAATTCAAACCTTGTCGCGCCGGTTGAGGTAGAAGACGACGCTTATATCGGAGCCGGCTCAACCATAACCGAAAACGTGCCTAAAAGCGCTCTCGCTTTAGGCAGAGCTCGGCAGGTTAATATACATGAGTGGAAAGACAAGAGAAAATAAAAAGGAAAAACCTCCATCCGGTTCATTCCGTGATGGAGGTTTTTTCATATCAACAAATTTATCCACAAACAAAAATAAGACGCCTTTATCACGATTGTGGAAAAGTGGAAAAGTCTGTGGAAAACACAAAATTTGTGTTTAAGTAAGTTTATTTTCACAAAATATAGTATTTATGTATGTGGAAAAACGAGTATGTTTTCATGTTGTTTTCAGTAAAAGTAAAAAATAGGATACATTTTCTTGTTTAAAAAAAACGTCCCCCGCCTAAGAGACGGGGGACATCTAGTCTTATAAACGGCTATACGCAGAATGAGTTGCGCAGATGGCGATGGCAAGAGCGTCCGCCACGTCGTCGGGCTTGGGTGGAGTTTTTAAGTTTAAGATTTTTGTCACCATGTAAATAACTTGGTTCTTATCGGCTTTGCCGTAACCTGTTACGGATTGTTTCACCTGAAGAGGCGTAAATTCTTTTATATCCACGCTGTTTTTTGCCCCGGCAAGAAGAACTACGCCTCTTGCTTGTCCCACGGGGATAGCCGTGGTTGCGTTTCGTTGAAAAAAAAGCTGCTCAACCGCCATAAGTTCGGGCTTATATTCTTTAATAAGCCCGTCTAAATTGTCGTAGAGTTTCATTAAACGGTCTTCCATACGAGCTTTGGGGCTTGTGGTTATTGCGCCGTAACAGACGGGTCTTAGCCTGCTTCCTACGGATTCCACGAAACCGTAACCCAAAATGGCTGTACCGGGATCTATTCCAAGCACCAACATTATTTTGCGGGGGGATACGCCACAATCCATGGCTGATAGCTTTCGTTTTGCTTTAGCATGGAATGATCGAACCACATGCTGAAAAATCTCTCGCCGTTGCCTATAGTATACCCGTCTTGTTTATGATCGCTCGTATCATACGAATCCATAAAAATCAAAACATCGTCAAGGAAATCCTCCGTCCCCATGGTGTCATAACCGATTATTACGCGATAATGCCCGCCCCATTCGATGTTTTCAACCAAAATCGGATGACCCGCTTTAAGCTCCCTTAGCGCAAACGCTTGAAAATCCTCATACCGGCTTATCGTATCCCGTCCTATATTGCTCTTTACTCGCCAACCGATACTCTTAAAGAATTGGGCGATATTTGTCAAATATGTGCCGTAGGGATAAGGACGGGTTTTTAAAAGTTTGGTAAGCGTCGGCTCATCGTAAGATTTTTCGCCGTACCAATAAAGCACCGTAAGCGCCGCCGCGCCGCCGCAGGAGTATTCCGTGGTCTGTTGGTAAGTGGGATAATGGGTAAGAATAGTAAGCGTGTCCGTGGATTTCATATTATAAAAATCCAAATGTTTAAAATACGGCGAATCAGCGTGGTTTATAACGGGAGAAGCCGAAGATGCGCCGGAACTCTTTGTGTCTAACCCGGGAGGGTATGGAATCTCTCCTTCGGCGTTTGCAACGGGCATGAGAGAGAGCAGCAGAGCCGCCGTCAACCCCGCCGCTATCTTCTTAATTTCTTTCAATATTCTAATCATACTGTCTTAATCATCCTCAAATTCGTAATTTCCGTACACATTTTGCACATCATCGTTTTCTTCCAAAGCGTCCACCAAATTCTGCAATTTTGTCGCGTCCGCCCCCGTTACTTTTACGGTGTTGTCCGGCACCATTGTAACTTCGGCGGATGCGACCTCTATGCCCTTTTCGCCTAACGCCTGTTCAATCGCGTCAAAATCCGCAGGGTCTCCCGTTATCTCAAATATATCTCCTTCGGCTCGCATATCTTCCGCGCCGGCTTCAAGAGCTATATCCATCAGCGCATCCTCGTCGTCGAAAGTTTCCTTCTCCACGACAAAAACCGCTTTTTGCTTAAACATCCAGCCAACGCAACCGGTCTCGCCCAAATTTCCGCCGTGCCTAGAGAATATATGCCGCACGTCCGCCGCAGTACGATTGCGATTATCCGTCAATATATCAAGCATAAGCGCCGAACCTCCGGGGCCATAACCTTCGTAGGTTATCTCCTCGTAATTTGCGCCTTCGCTGGCACCTAACCCCTTTTGTATCGCCCGATTGATGTTGTCCTTAGGTATATTGTTCGCCTTAGCCTTGGAAAGCGCCAATTTCAATCGCATATTGCCCGTAGGATCTGCGCCGCCCATCTTTACGGCTATGGTTATCTCGCGGCTGATCTTTGTGGTGATTGCGCCCCTTATAGCGTCGTTTGCGCCTTTCTTCCTCTTTATATTCGCCCATTTTGAATGTCCGGACATTGTTATTCCCCCAGTTTTCACTATTATTATTTGCGTAGCATTTTTACAATGCGACGACAACATATTATAACATTTCAGATGGTAAAGTAAAGATATAACTAAGAAATAAATGCTACAAAAAAACTGCCGTACAATTTTACTCGTACGGCAGTTTTTCTTATTTCATCTGCGCCGCAACTTCCGCCGCAAAATCTTCCTGTTTCTTTTCGATGCCCTCTCCAAGCTGATAGCGAGTAAAGCGTTTTACCGTGTTCTTTCCTAAAACGTCTTTTATGGTTTTGTCGGGATCCTTTACGAAAACCTGCTCAACAAGGCAGACTTCCTTATAGTATTTGTTAATGCGACCCATAACCATTTTGTCTACGATATTGGCGGGTTTGCCTTCTTCAAGAGCCTGCTTTTTCAAAACTTCCTTTTCATGCTCCAAAGCCGTTGCGTCTACGCCGTTTCTGTCGATTGCCATAGGGGAAGCCGCAGCAATCTGCATTGCAACGTCTTTTCCAAGGGTTTCGTCGCCGCCGGAGAGTTCCAAAAGCACGCCAATCTTTCCGCCCATATGGATATATGTGGCGATAAGCCCGTCTGTTTCATAACGTTCGAACCGACGAAGGGAAATTTTTTCGCCGATTGTGGCGGTGGCTTCCGTAATAATATCCTGCACGGTTTTTCCGTCCAAAGAGCTGGCGTTTAACGCCTCCACATCCTTAGGATTCGTTTCTGCGATATGTTTTGCAATCTTCGCCTCAAGAGAGCGGAATTGCTCGTTGCCCGCGGCAAAATCCGTTTCGCAGTTGATTTCGAGCAGTACGCCTACTTTGCCGTCGTCCGACACATAGGCTGCCACAGCGCCTTCCGCCGCTATGCGACCCGCTTTCTTTGCCGCCTTCGATATGCCCTTTTCTCTGAGCCAATCTACGGCTTTATCCATGTCTCCGTCTGTTTCAGTCAGAGCCTTCTTGCAATCCATCATTCCTGCGCCGGTTTTTTCGCGCAGTTCCTTAACCATTGCTGCCGATATAGCTGCCATTCATGTTCCTCCCTTTGTTGGGGCTTTGCCCCAAACCTCACCAGAGGACGCTGCCCTCTGGACTCCCGCCAAAGGGCATTGCCCTTTGGTATCCCGGGTACTCTTATCGTTTGTTTCGTTTAATTCCTATTAAAATTTTATTCGGCTTCGGTTTCCTCTACAGCAGTATCTTCGCCGCCTCTGCCTTCGATGACAGCGTCCGCCATGCGAGCCGTCAAAAGGCGTACGGCGCGAATTGCATCGTCGTTGCCGGGGATTACATAGTCGATTTCGTCCGGATCGCAGTTTGTATCAACAATGCCCACAATTGGAATATTAAGCTTGCGAGCTTCCGCAACCGCTATGCGTTCTTTCTTTGGATCCACCACAAAAAGGGCGCCGGGAAGTCTCTTCATATCCTTAATGCCGCCTAAATATTTCTCAAGGCGTTCCATTTCGTGACGAAGTCCCATTACCTCTTTTTTGGTGAGTACGTCAAAAGTGCCGTCTTCTTCCATTCTTTCAAGTTCCTTCAAACGGAAAACCCTCTTTTGAATGGTAAAGAAGTTTGTCATCATGCCGCCTAACCAACGCTCGTTCACATAGAACATACCGGCTCTTAGAGCTTCTTCCTTTACGGCGTCCTGAGCCTGCTTCTTTGTGCCCACAAAAAGGACGGACTTTCCCTCGCTTGCGACTTGACGAAGGAAATCATAAGCCTCGTCCACTTTCTTGACCGTCTTTTGCAAATCGATGATGTAAATTCCGTTGCGCTCGGTAAAGATGTAGCGAGCCATTTTGGGATTCCAGCGACGGGTCTGGTGTCCAAAGTGAACGCCCGCCTCTAAGAGTTGTTTCATAGAAATCATTGCCATAAAAATACCTCCCGTTAAACTTCCGCGCCATTTGTCGACACAGGAAATTTGGCGCGTGATTGATACCCGCAGATTATATCATACAAAAAAGAATTTTGCAAACATCTAAGAAAATTCTTTATAAAAAATGTGTTTTGGATTATAATTGAGGCAACCTCAAAAACTGCTGAATTTCTCTGATGACTCCCCGCCCCTTTGGGGCGGGGAGTCATCGAAAATAAGTTTTTGGAGATGCACTTGAAACGTAAAAACCTCAATATAAAAGGAGACGTATATGGAAAAAACGGTGTTGTTTATAACGAGAGGCAAGTCCTTTCTCGCAAATACTTTGATAAAAAATCTTACCGACGCTCATTATAAGGTAATGGAAGCCGAACCGACGTTAGCTTCTTGTGAGGAGCACTTAAAAAAAGCAGATTTGATAACTTTGTTTTTGGGAGATTTTGTGGAGGAAATATCTTCATTTTTAGTATACTTAAAGGATATTACTACGGAATTTGACAAGATTGTGATATTGGTCGGGACTAACGAGGAAATAAAAACGGCGGAGGAGATATTGCCGCCGGCGTTGGTTGCGGCGACGTTCCCCCGCCCTTTCGACATGAAAAAATTGGTGGAACAGGCGGATTGGCTGATAAACGCCAACGATGATTTGGCTAAACGCAAAAGCATTTTGCTTGTCGACGACGACGGAACATTTTTGAAGATGGTAAAAGGCTGGCTCAGCGCAAAATATCATGTTACGATAGTTACAAGCGGCGCTCAGGCGCTTATGTATATAGCGGACAATAAGCCCGATTTGATTCTTTTGGACTATGAGATGCCGGTAACAAGCGGTCCGCAAGTATTGGAAATGATACGGAGCGAAACCAAGGTAGACAATATCCCCGTAATTTTTTTAACGGGCAAGGGCGACAGGGAAAGCGTTATGAAGGTGTTGGCGTTAAAACCCGACGGGTATTTGCTAAAGAATATGACAAGAGAAAAATTGGTGGCGGCGGTTGACGATTTCTTTGAGAAAAAAAAGTATAAGGATTTGCACGACAAAAACATTCAATGAAGAAACTCTCCCCTACCCCCTCTAGGAGGAATTGTATGAAGATAAAAGGTTACTATTCACGGGTAATACAAAAAAATAGCGCTCTTCATGGTCAACCCTTCCGCCCTTCGGGCACCTCCCCTTTCAGGGGAGGCCTCTGATTTCTCATTTTGTGGATATATAATAGAAAAGTTGTCTTCACGTTGCCTCCCCTGAAAGGTGAGGGGGACCGCGAAGCGGTGGAGAGGTCGACCATGAACGGCGCTAATTCACCTTTCGCACCACTATGTTGTATTACACGTGAATAGTAACGATAAAAGCGTATGAAGGAAAACTTCGACCTCAAGGATGATTGGAGCTTGATTATTTGTACAAAATAGAGTTTTACGAAGATAAAGACGGGAACAAGCCTGCGCAGGATTATCTTAGAGCCTTGAAGAAAAAGAAGGACAAGGACAGCCGGGTAAAAGCGGATAGAATAACTCAGTATTTGCATTATCTACGAACCAAAGGCACATTTATAGGGCAACCGATAGTAAAACACATTGAAGGAGACATTTGGGAACTTCGACCCGCTAAGGATAGAATTTTCTTCGTTGTATTCCATGAAGGGGTTTTCGTTCTTCTCCATGCTTTCACAAAGAAAACGCAAAAAACCCCTGAAAAGGAGTTAGAGCGGGCGAGAACGGAATACAAAGATTTGCTTGAAAGGGGACTGAAGAAATATGATTGATGAGCAATATGAAACGGAGCTTGCCAAAGCGAGAGCCGAATATAAAGATTTAATGGAGCGCGGAGAAGAAGCGATGGGAGCCGATGACGAATTTGACGAATTTATGAGGGAGTTTTACACCCCTGAAGAAATGGCAGAATTTGAGTTCAAAGCGAAATTTCTAGACACGGTTTTAAATGCGTATAATGAGAATATGGGAATAAGTCGAGAACGGTTTGTAGAAATCACCGTGGATTTTTTAGAACGCTTGAAAATCAAAGACGAAGCCTTACAAAGAAAGCGAGAAGAAAGGGAGCTTGTCACTGCCTAAGCGTCGATGACTAGACGGCGCCGTATTAATCGTAACGTGGAGTTAAAAATGAGATTTTTTCATATTTCCGATTTGCATATCGGATTAAAGTTACTAAACAGAGATTTGTACGAAGATCAAGAGTATATTTTAAAAAAGATTGTGCAGTATGCAAAGGAATATGAACCTGATGCTGTCGTTTTGGCGGGGGATATTTACGATAGGTCGATGCCGTCCGCCGAAGCCGTGGGTCTTTTCGACTCGTTTATAAACGAGCTTAGAGAGGCCGTTCCAAAGGCTTATATCCTGATGATAAGCGGCAATCACGACAGCGGAGCCAGACTTAACCTTTATAGGAACATACTGGCAAAGGAGAAACTGTACTCCGTAGGTCTTCCGCCTATGACAAACAATGAGCGCATCGAAAAAGTTACCCTTTCTGATAAATTTGGAGAGGTTAATTTTTACCTTTTGCCATTTGTCAAGCCTTCCATGGTGAAAAATGTTTTCGACACAGCGCCCGATAGCTATGACGATGCGGTACGGCTGTTAATCGAAAGGGAAAATATCGACTTACAAAAAAGAAACGTTATCGTCAGCCATCAGTTTTACCTGCCTAATGGAGAAAACCCCGAAAACATTAAAAGAGCCGATTCGGAGATAGTCACCGTTGGAAATATCGACGAAGTTTTTGCGGATATACTCTGTAAATTCGACTACGCAGCTCTGGGGCATATACATAAAGCCTCCAAAGTAAAATACGAACATATACGATACGCAGGTACGCCGATAGCCTGCTCCGTCAGCGAGGCGGGGCAGGAAAAGGGATTTTTAATGATAGACCTTTTTGAAAAAGGCAATGTTAATGTTGAAACGATTACGTTAGAGCCGCTAAGATGCGTCAGAAAACTGGAAGGAATTTTGGAGGACGTTTTGGAAGCAGCCTCCGATGACTATGTAGAAGTTACGATTTTAGGAGACATTCTCTCAAGCGACGATATAGCGAGAGTCCGCAACGCATTTCCAAACTTGCTTGATATAAGGCGAAAAGGGCAAAGGGAAAAATCCGTCAAAAAAATTGCGATTAACAAGGGGAAAAATGAATTTGAGCTGATGAAGGAATTTTTGGGAGATATGAGCGAGGATGAAGAGCGTATTTTGAAGGATATAATATTGAATATGTGATGATTCTTACTTTTCTTTCTTCTCTTTTTTTGTAAAAAAAGAGAAGAAAGAAAAGTAACAAATGAAAGAAGAGAAAAAAACTTTAATAACTGTTTTAGTGTAAACCGAAAGTTTGCGCTCAAACTAACAATTCGAGTTTATTAAAGTTTTTTCTTTCTCTTTTCAAGGAGGAGAATACATAATGCGTCCGATTTTTCTCACTATGAAGGCTTTCGGCTCATACGCCAAAGAGACCAAGATAGATTTTACCAAGATTGCCGAACCGCTCTTTTTGATTACGGGAGACACCGGCGCCGGCAAATCCACCATATTCGACGCTATGGTGTTTGCGCTCTACGGTAAAAGCGCAGCGGCAGAAGGCAAGGAGGGCGAGGATTTAAAGAGCCATTACGGCGACGACGAACCTTCCGTAACGTTTAGATTTATAAAGCATAATAAAGAATATGAAATAAAAAGAAGCCCCAGATACTCCAGAATGAAAAAGCGCGGAACGGGGGCTGTTTCGGTGTCCGAAAAACTTTCCTTAACCCTGCCCGACGGTACCGAGTTTTTGGGCAAGATTAAGGAGATAAACGAAAAAATTGAAGATATAATTGGACTCACCAAGGCGCAATTTATGCAGGTGGCAATGATTGCCCAAGGGGAATTTATGGCGCTTTTACGGGCAAAATCCGATGAAAAAAAGGAAGTTTTCAGAAAATTATTTAATACCGGAAAATTTGAAAAAATCGTTAATGCGTTAGACGATAAGAAGAAAGAACTGCGTCGCGCATTTGAGCAGGCGGAATCCCGTTGCAAAGCGGACGTTAGCAGAATAAAAATCGCAAACGAAAGTATACTTACCTTAAAAAAGGATATAATAAACGGTCAAAGGATGGATATAGCCAAAGTCGAGGAATTTTTACGGCTGGCGGAAGCTGATTTAACCGCTAAAAAAACGCGGCAGTCGGCTCTTTTGGATTCGGTAGCGACGCTAAAGATTAATCGGGACGGTTTGCGGGACAGTTTAAAATCCGCCGAAGAACTGAAGAAAGATTTTGACAGACTTTTGTTTGAGGAAGGCGAATTTAAAGAGTTTATCAAGCAGGAAACGAATGTTTCAAATGATAAGAAACTAGCAGGCGAAATAGAAAACGCCTATGAGATAAAAGACGCTTTTGTTCTTTATGAAAAATCAAGAGCAAAAGTCCGAGAGTTGAAGGAAAACCTTGATAAGAACGAAAAAATCTTACCTAAATTAACGATTGAGTTAAAAGCGAAAACAGACGCTTTAACCGAAACGGAGGAACAAGCGAAAATCGAAGTTCCCAAACTGCAAGAAACAATTCAAACAGCCAACGACGCAATGTCCCTATTTGCCAAGATAAGAAAGCGAGAGCAAGATTTGACTGCGGCGAAAAGGGCTCTTGATACAGCGGTAAAAAAAGAGGAGATCATAAAGAAGGAAACGGAAACATTAAAGTCCGATACGGAGGCTAAGAAAAAGGAGCTTGAGACTTTAACCGGGCTTGACGCCAAGCGGGAAAAGTTAAAAACAGAGTATTTGAATTTAGAAGCCTTCGGACAATCCGCAGGCGAGTATAAAAAATTAGCGGACGATTACAACGAATCCAATGAGAAATTAAAAGCGGCGCAAGAGGAATACAAAACCAAAAGCGAAGCATGGGAAAGTCAAGACAGAGAATACGCCGCAATGGAAAAACTGTTCTTCGATTCTCAAGCGGGCATTTTAGCGGCGACATTAAAGCCAAACGAAGCCTGCCCCGTATGCGGCTCGCTGAAACATCCCGCCCCTGCGAAATTAACCAATGAATCCGTGAAGAAAGAAGATTTGGAGAAATTAAAACAGAAGTTAAAAAAGGCGGATAAAGCGAGAGAAACGGCGGCGAACGCAGCCAACGCAATAAAATCTGCGCTGGAGGAAAAAGAAAAAATTTATAAAGCCAAACAAGAAAGCATAGAAAAAGACTTATTAAAACTAAACTTGCCAAAAAACGCACCCGGGATTCCAAAGGGCAACGCCTTTTGGCGGGGTCAAGAGGCGAAACCCTTTGCGGGTTTGGGCGGAGCCAAACAAATAATATACTTAAGAAACATATATAAAGCTGTGAATAATGAATTAGCAGAGAAAGACAGAAAGTTAAGCGAAGATGAGGAACGGTATAAAAGTCTAAGCGAATTTGTCAAGGCGAGCGAGGAGAAGCAGAGAGACTTGGAGCAAAGAAGGGAGAATGAGGAAAAGCGGCATAGGGAACTTATCAATCAAGTGTCGTTGCTTGACGGCGAGTATAAAACCCTTATTGAATCAAAGAAATTCGACGATGAAAAAAAAGCGTCCATAGCGTTAAAATCCGCTACAGACGCCGTCAATTTCCTCGAAAGTAGCCTAAAACAGGTCAGACTTGAGAAAGACAGGGCAAAAAGCAAGGTTGAACGGGTAGAAATTTTGATTAGTCAGTACAAAGCGACTATTCCACGCGAAGAAAAAGAGGAGCAAGCGCTGTTTAACGCTTATTCCGACTTAAAGGACAAATACGACTTATCCGACGAGGAATGGCAAAACCTGACCGATACCCGCGAAAGAGACGAAAGTAAAATTTTAAAGGCGAAAGCCGAAAAGTTTGAAAGAGACAAGGCTACAAGAATCGGCAGAATAGCGAGCTTAAGAGAACGCGTTGCAAACAAGGTTTTGCCGGATATTGAGGGAATAAGAAGCGCGCTGTCTACAGCGGAAAGAGAGTTGTCCGAAAACGAGGAAAAACTCTCCGTCATTAAGGAAAGCGTATCTATAAACAGCGACGCTTTTCTATCTTTAAAAACCGAAATGGTTTCCCGCAAAAAAGTCCTTACCGACTACGAAACCCACGAAAATCTTTATAAAAAACTTTCGGGCAAATTTTCGGGCAGCTATCTTGACATCGAAACTTTCGTCCAACGCTACTATTTGGAAGAGATTCTTCAACTTGCCAACGAGCGGCTGCTTTCCATGACCGCCGACGAATACGAGCTTCGACTCCTTGACGTTTCCGGCGCGGAGGAAAAACGCAATCGAGGGCTTGACCTTATGGTTTACTCTTTTGTCACGGGAAAAATTCGGGAAATGCGAACCCTTTCCGGCGGCGAATCCTTTTTAGCGGCGCTATCCTTGGCATTGGGCATGGCCGACCGCATAGAAGCCCTCGCCACAGCCGTATCTCCCGATATTCTCTTTATCGACGAAGGCTTTGGTTCACTTGACGACAACGCGCGCCGAGAAGCCGTTCGCACCTTAAAAAAAGTTGCGGGCAACAACCGTCTTATCGCCATTATCTCCCACGTCACCGAACTTCGCCGCGAAATGGAAACCAAACTTGTCGTATCCAAAACTTCCTCCGGCAGTAAAGCTATATGGGAAAGTTGATACCGTAACTTTATTAGGGCATCTCTAAAAACTTACTTTTGATAGACCCCCGCCTCGAAGGGGCGGGGGTCTATCGGAGAAATTTAATAGTTTTTAGAGGTTGCCATTAGGCTTTTTCTATTACGTTCTTTTGGTAGTCAAAACACTCTTTAGCAATGTCGTTGTGAAGCCAGATTAAGCATATAAGGTTCGGGATAGCCATAAGACCGTTCATGGTGTCGGAGAAGTTCCACACTATATCAAGAGCCGTTGTGGCTCCGACAAAAGTTATAAGGCTAAAGAAAATTCTATATGCGTAGATTAATTTTCTGCCGTTACACAGGTATTCGAGAGATTTTTCCCCATAGTATTCCCAACCCAAAATGGTGGAATATGCAAAAAGCGCTAAGGAAATGGAAACTATAATTTTCCCGTATGAGCCAAAAACCGTGGAGAAAGCGAGTATCGTAAGTTCTGCGCCGGAAATGAGTTCCCCGCTTTTGTCGGTTACGCCTAAAACTCCGGAAGAAGCGATAACAAGCCCTGTCAGCATACAGATAATCATCGTATCGAAGAAAGTTCCGGTCATGTTCACATAACCCTGACGGGAAGCGTGATCTGTTCTTGCGGCGGCCGCAGCGATAGGGGCGGAACCCAAACCGGCTTCGTTTGAGAACACGCCTCTTGCGATACCCCAACGCATAGCTGTGAGCATAGAGGCGATAACGGAACCGCCCACGCCGCCTGCAACCGCATCCGGCGCAAACGCCATACGGAAAATCTCGTATAGTCCTGCGGGGATTTTATCAACATTCGCTACTATAACAACTAGCGCCGCGGCAAAATAAAAAGCCGCCATAGCCGGCACAACCACGGCCGACACTTTGCCGATACTTTTAATACCCCTTAACAACACCGCAAGGGAAAGCGCCACCAAAAAAGCGCCTGTAGTCCAAGTCGGGACATCATAGCTTGCCGCAAACGCCGCCGAGATAGAATTCGCTTGAGTGAGGTTTCCTATGCCGAAGGAGGCGAACACGGCGCAAACAGCGAAGAACGCCGCCAAAAACTTTCCTATGGGATTGTTAATGCCTTTGCGCAATGCATACATAGGACCGCCGGACATTTCGCCCACGCTGTTCTTTTCACGGTATTTTATCGCTAGTACCGATTCGCCGTACTTGGTTGAAAGCCCAAAAGCAGCGCTGATAAACATCCACACCAAAGCGCCGGGACCGCCAAGCACCATTGCCGTGCTGACTCCGACGATATTTCCCGTGCCGACCGTCGCGCTCATAGCGGTCATTAGCGATTGAAACGGAGTTATATCTCCTTTTGGGTACTGTTTTGCGTACACTATCATTTTAATGGCGTAAAACAGATTGCGCCATGGCAAGAATTTTAATCGTATCGTTAAAAACACGCCGGTGCCGACTAGGAAAAACAACATCACCGGTCCCCATACAAAATCATTGACATCGGCCATCAACTTAGCAAAATCCATATAATCCCTTCTTCATTCTAATTTTCAAACAGGCTATAGTATAGAATATAAATTTTATTTTGTAAAGGGAGTTAAAATGCCTTAATTCAGGGTTTTTCTTCGCCAGAAGAAAAACTTTCATACGTCAGCATGAGAGCAAGACGTCCGAGAGGCTGAAAATTTAAACTCCCGCCTTTCTTCGATAGACCCCCACCTAAGAGGTGTGGGTCATCTAGTCTTGTTATAGTCGTTTGATACGACCGGATTTAAAGTTAAGGTTTGGGTTGTTGCGGATAAACTCTGCAAAGACTTCCTCAATGGAAGCGTAGGCTTTTTCGAGAGGAAGATTTTTCAGCATGGAGTAACCGTCGCCGCCGTTAAAGACAAAATCAAGCGAAGCTACGCTATATACGGCGTTATCGTCTAAGGGCGCGCCTTTAACCGTCACATTCTTGACCCGTTGCATTTGTGGAAGATTTGGGTCGTATTCGAAGGTTATGCCGGATACTTGTAAAAATCCGCCCGCTGTTGAAGGATAATACCTGACGGAATGTTCTAAGGCTTGTCTTAAGGTTTTACCCGAAACTTTTCTAACCTCTACAATGTTTCCGAAGGGAAATACCGAAAGTATTTCGCCTCTTGTGACAACTCCGGATTTTAAGTCGGCGCGAATGGTGCCGCTGTTGACGATGGCAGCGTCCGCCCCGGTTGCCGATACGAACGAATCCGTAAGCAAATCGCCGATTTCCGATTCGCTGCGTCGAATTATTTCCCTATTTGCAGAGAGGGATTTTGAAACCTCGCAAATTTTTTCGTCTAATATCGTTTTGTTTTTCTTTTCAATCTCATTAAGCGTTTCCGTTACTTTTTCGTCCGGCGGCAAAAGCTTATCGGCTCCGTCGCTTCCATTGCCGGCGACAACCTTGTTAATTGCTTTTTTGTTTAAAAGTTCGGCCTTTTTCGATACTATGCGTTTGTTTTCGTAATCTATGGTCACTTTGCCTAAATTGTGTTCATAGCAACCTGTTTGCGCTATTAACGTATTACCGATTGTAATTCCCGTTGGAAGTTCCGTATGGCTGTGACCGTCTATAATAACGTCGATGCTTGGAGCTGCCTTAGCTACGTCCGTAGATTTTATAATCGACGATTCGTCAATGCCCAAATGGGAAATAGCCACTATGATGTCGCATTTAGGCTTTAAGGCTGTTATTTCCTGCTTTGCCACTTCAACCGTATCTTTAAATTTCACTTTACTCATATAAACAGGGTTCGCCTTATAGAGCGTTTCGGGGGTAGCCAGAGCGAAAACGCCTATCTTCACGCCGTTTTTTAATGTGAAAATTTTGCTCGATTTTAAAAGTCTTTTTCCGTCTTTCTTCCAAAATACATTGGAAGCCATAACGGGAAAATTACACTTTTTCGCAAGTTCTGCAAGGCGCTCGGCGGAATAGTTGAAATCGTGATTACCCGGAACCATTGCATCAACTCCCGCCACATTTAAGAGTTTCACCATGTTTTCCCCGCGGCTTATGTTTATCCTGGGCATACCGTGAAATGTGTCGCCGGCGTCAAACCATAGGGTATTGGGATTTGATTTTTTGGCGTTCTTAATGTAAGACGTCAAAACGGCAAGTCCGATTGACTTCTTGCCGTCGTCGGTTTCCAGAACCCTTGAGTGCATATCGTTGGTGTGAAAGATGACTATCTCCTCTGCGCTTGCGATTGGCGCAATAAACAGAACTATTGCCGTTATTAAAACAGCAAAAACTTTGGTAAACCTCATAATAATCTTCCTTTCTGAAATTCCAAAATTCTCAAAGATCGTCGTACCAAATGTAATCAAAAAGCAAAGACGACGCAAGCATCAATACTAAATCGTATAAAAGCGCAGGGATTAAGGCGGATACGCCAAAGGCCACTCCTTCAAAAATTTTTGTCGTAACCTCCGTTACGGGAAGCAGCACAGGCAACATCACCGGCAGCATTAAAACCGCAAACAGCCCGCTTTTTACCTTTGCGCTTGCGGAAAGCGCCGCTAAAAACGCTCCCGCCGCCGATAATCCGAATACTCCCAAAATAAGATTTGCGAAAAAGAAAACAGCGTTTTCAAGGGGTATGTTTCCATCAAACAAAAGGACAAAGAGAAATGTTATGATTATGGAGAGAATCAGCAGCAATAAGAAGCCGTACAGCATTTTGCCAAAAAGTATAGGGATGGCTCCGCCGTAAACTTTAAGCATTTGAATTGTTCCCGAAAATTCTTCTTCCATAAAGAGTCTATCAACGCTTGTCATTGCCGAAAAGAATATGATTATCCAATATATTGCGGAAAGAATTGCGCTGTCTGTAGCGGTTCCCTTGAAAACAAAACTTGTAAGCGAGAGAGCGGTAAGGGAGAACATTAACATGGTGAGCCATGCGCCTTTAAACCTGGCGGCGGCAACGGTTTCCTTACGAAACACGGTCAATGTTTGACAAATCAATGATTTCATCCGCCGCATTCCTTTCCCGTTCGTCGTTGGTCGCCCAAAGCGCGAGAGCGCCGTTTTGAGTGGCCTTTTTTGTTTCTTTTATAATCATGCTCCGCCCTTTGTCGTCAAGATTGGCCGAGGGTTCGTCAAGAATCCAAACATCCGCCTTTGCCGCCAAAAATACGGCGAATTTCACTCGCTGACTCATTCCCGTGGAGAGTTTGCCGGCGTATTTATGACGCACATTCTCCTCTCTTAATCCCACTCGCTCCCATAATTTTGCAATTTCGTTACAATCTAAACTTTCGCCCCTTAGTTTTGAAAAAAATTTTAAATTTTCTTTTGCGGTAAGATTATCGTAAAGCTGCATATTCGGAGAAAGCATGGCGATTTTTTTGCGATACGCTTCTCCGTTTAACTCTTTTTTTCCACAAAACGCCATTACTTTTCCCGAAGTCGGGCGAATCAGATGCGCGGCGAGATTTAGAAAAGTAGATTTCCCGCTGCCGTTTTCGCCTACGACTTGTATTATTTTCCCCGGACTTAGGTTTATATTAAGCGAAGAAAAAATTGTCTTATCGGGAAAACTAAGAGAGACATTTTCAAATATAATTTCCATTTTGCGCCTCAATAATAATCAAATATTCGGCGGAACATATTGCAATATCATACAATAATATAAGGAATTGCATCAAACGATTGCGACAAAAATCCCGTCAATTACCAATCGGTTTCCCAAAAATCCCTAGTGAAAAAGACAAGCGCGGTAAATATCTCAAGCCTGCCCAGTATCATAACGGCAGCTGCCGTAAGTTTTGCAAAATCGGGCAAAAGGGAGTAATTGCTCATTGCTCCTTCGATGCCGAAACCCGGGCCTACGCTTGCCATGGTGGAAATCGCTACCAAAATCGAATCGTCCGAATTTACGCCGTTTAATATCAGAAATCCGGCAAAAGCTGCGTCTATAAGGAGAGTTGCAAAAAAGAGCCGCGCCGCTCCGAAGAATATCTCGTCCGGCACGGTTTTGCCATTCATTTTTGCGGTTATTATCTGCTGAGGGTGGAGTTTTTGACGCAGTATAACGCCAATCATCTTGCTGAGAAGCACAATCCGAAATATTTTTACCCCGCCCGCCGTGCTTCCTGCGCAACCTCCCACGAACATGAGAAAGAGCAAAATGCCTTTCGACAAGGCAGGCCAAGTGTCGAAATCATCCGTTGTAAAGGCTGTGGTTGAAGACAGTGAAGCCACATGAAAAAACGCCAGATGCAATCCTCCGAAAAATTCGTTCCTGCCGTTTAAAAACAAGTCTAATGTTATAAGCGTCGTAGCGGCGACTATTATTGCCAGAAATGCCCGAAGTTCCGTGCTCTTAAACAATTCTTTTGCGCCTTTCCTCACAGCCGTCAGATAAAGCGGGAAGCTCACCGCCGAAACTATCATAAAAACGGCGGCGGCAAGCTCTATATTAGGATTATTGTAAGTCATAAGCCCGTCGTTAAAAACGGAAAAGCCTCCCGTAGACACCGTTGTTAAAGCGTGGTTTACGGCGCTAAACCCATCCGCTCCCAAAATAACAAACGTATCGAAACATAAAAAGGTGAGCGCGGCGTAAATTGCAAATATGGCTTTCGCATGATTGCGTACTTTGGGAAGCTCCCTTTCGCTTGCAAAGGAATTTTCCGCCTTTATCATGAAAAATGCGCCTTTTTGGGGAATTATCGCCATAAAGAGCAGGATTATCCCCAAGCCTCCTATCCAATTCGTAAGGCTTCTCCACAAAAGTATCGCAGGCGAAAATCCGGTAACGTCTGTAGCTACCGTGCCGCCTACCCCCGCAAAACCCGATACCGATTCTAAAAAAGCATCCAATACTCTTAGTTCCCCGGACAAAAAATACGGCAACATCCCCAAGACCGATATCAATATCCACCCGAAAGTCGTAATCGCTACCCCGTCTTTTACCTGCAACCTTGCGTTCTTTGAAACTCCGTGGGAATAACTTTTAAGTTCAAACGAAATTATAAGCGTTATAACCATTATCAAGAGAAAAACCGAGCCGCCTACTGCGTCTTCCATGAAAAGCGCAAGCAACATGGGGAAAAACAGCGTCCCAAAGAGCGAAAACGTCATCACGCTTAAAACTCTCGCTACTACCAGCTTATCCAACAAGTTACCCCCCTTTTTCAAGTTAGTCTCTTCTTTCTTTTTCTCTTTTCTTTTTTGTAAAAAAGAAAAGAGAAAAAGAAAGAAGCAAAGAAAAAGAGAAAAGAAAAAACTTTAACAACGGGTTGTATTCGACGCAAATTTTTTGCTTTATATTTTTTTTCACAGGCGTTTCATAAATTCGAAAATTCCGCTTTCAGAGAAAACCCCTCCGCCCTTCGGGCACCTCCCCTTTCAGGGGAGGCTCTCTGATTTCCACTTTTGCGGATGTAAAAGTCAAAATTTCCCGTTCTAGTGCCTCCCCTGAA
>JAGBMX010000106.1 GCA_017634675.1 Selenomonadaceae bacterium
GCTTGGCTCCGTCATGCAATTTGCCAAACACAGGAATGACGAAGATATAAGTTGGATGGGAAATAACAAACGTTTTGAAGAAATGGACAGAGAAACAGCCAATCTGATAAAAACGCTGACGGGAATGGCTATCCATTTCGACGAGAAGGGAGACACGGTTAATATGTGGACAGCATGGGAAAACGGAATCAACCAAGCCAGAAACGATGGCTATAATGTCGGTAGGAATGACGGTTATAATATCGGTAGAAATGACGGTTATAATGTCGGTAGGAATGACGGTTATAATGTCGGTAGGAATGATGGTTATAATGTCGGTAGGAATGACGGCAGGAATTTTACAATGGTCACAAGTATTCGCAACTTAATGGAAACCTCCGGTTGGAGCGCAAAACAAACAATGGACGCTTTGAAAATTCCCGCCGACGAACAGGAAAAATACGCTAAGCAAATATGATTTACATAAACAAAAAGACAATCTGTGAAAATTTATCCCGCAGATTGTCTTTTTTTGTTACAGCTTTTGCTTTAACAGCGCTCTGTCTATCTTCCCGTTAAGATTGAGGGGCATTTCGTCCAAATGAATCCTTTTCCCGGGTAGCATATATTCGGGCAACAGTTTCTTTAGACTTTCCGCTATTATATTATCGTCGGCAACGCCGGTGTAAAAGAGAGTTATTCGTTGACGCTTTTCATCGTATACGCAACAATTTCTGTCTATTCCCGCTACGGAAGATACCGCTGTTTCTATCTCGCCCAATTCTATTCTATGTCCCATGTGCTTTATCTGAAAGTCTTTGCGACAATCGTAGATTAGTTCGCCCATCTCGTTATAATGCGCCAAATCCCCGGTGCGATAGATTATTTCGGGGTAACTAAGTTGCAAGGGATTTTGACAAAACGCAGCCGCCGTCTTTTCGGGATCGTTGAAATATCCAAGAGCCAAAGATGCGCCGCGAATACATACTTCACCCTGTTCGCCGTTCTTCGCTTCACTGTCGTCGTCTTTTAAAAGTATAATTTCCACATTGTCTATGGCTTTTCCTATGGGAAGAACTTCATCATCAGAAAACTTACTATTAACCGTATAATATGTTATGGCGTCACAGGCTTCGGTAGGTCCGTAAAGATTTACAAACAATGCGTCCGAGTATGTTTTTCTCCACATATTAAGCTGCTTATTAGGCATAACCTCGCCGCAAAACAATACCCTTTTAAGAGGCGGCAACTTTTTAGCCATGAGTCCCTTGAGACTTACGACAACACAAAGAGCTGACGGCACCCAAACTATAGTGTTTACCGATTTTTTCGCCATATAACTCATAAGCTCTACGGGGAAGGAAAACATGGCTCTGTCTATAAGATATGTTGATGAACCCGTTTTTAACGTTGCATAAACGTCTTGAATAGAAAGGTCGAAATACAATGAACTCTGATTACCGAAAATCGTGGTTTCGTCGATGTCAAATTCCTTTACGAACCATTCGATATAATTTATAGCTGCTCTATGCGGTATTGTCACTCCTTTGGGATTTCCCGTGGAACCCGATGTAAAAAGAACGTACAACGCATCTTCCCCTATTACTTTGGGTAATTTTTCAGGTACCCCAGCCTCGTTAAAATCAGCGTTTACAATATCTTCATAAACAATAACGGGCGTATCCTTTGACCATAGCTCAGCTTCTTTTGCAAGTTCACTTGTTGTGATAACGGCTTTTGGCTTTAAAGTATCCATAATTTTTTCGATGCGAGCCGAAGGCATCTTAGTGTCTAACGGCGTATAGAAATTGCCGCTATACGCCGCCCCCAAAAAAGCGGCGACACATTCGGGACTTTTTTCGAAAAAAACCGCCACGGGACTTTTGGAGATATTCATTTCCAAAAGAGTTTCGGCGACAATAAGGGCTTCTCGTCGAAGTTCTTTAAAAGTCATCTCCCGTTTATCGTTTCCGAAAGCAATTTTATCCGGGAACTTTTTCGCCGTTATGTCTAGGTATTTAGTTACAGAGTTCATATTACTGCCTCTTTCATACGAAATCTATTTATCTGCGCCGTATTTTCTAATTAAAAGGTTCGACATATGGTCAATACTGTCAAAATTTGTCGGCGTAATATCTTCGGGAGCAATTTCGATATTGAAAGTCCCTTCAATACCGGCTATAATATTTACCATATCAAAGGAATCCAAAACTCCTGCGCCAAGCAAGTCTACGGATGTGTCTTCCGGTACGCTGTAGTTAAAATCCCTTAAAACGCCTATGATTTTTTCCGTTGTTTTGTTCAAAATGACACCTTCTTAATTGTTAAGATCATCCTTATGGGTTGCGCCCTTTAACCAGTCTATTTGATAGTTTTCGAATTTGTAACAGTTTTTTCCGCCGTTATTTTTTAAATCATCGGCAAAAATTTTGTAAGACTTGTCAAGGTCAATCACCTTCAAGGGAATATTTTGCCAGAAAACACTCCGCATAACTTGCGGTTTTTCCAAAAATTCGTCCGGCATATATTCATGGGATATAATGTCAAGATCCCGCACATACATGGTGTAATTGCGCATCTCAACGGTTCCGTCGTAATCTTCGTATTCGCTGCGGAAATTTTTCAAATAGCGGTAGGGAACCCGAAGAGATGCTTCCACATAGTGCATAAAGGTGAAAGCTCGTTGCAAAGACACGGAAACAAGGAGCATTTTGCCTTTGTTTTTATGGAGCCACGCAAAGGGAGAATCAACGCCGAAAGCTTCTTCATTTTGCAATCGGGTCAATTCGTCGGCATATTTGCCCCATACCATAAAAGAGTACAATGGATGCCTAGTTCTCACAAAGTCTTTTAGTTCTTTTAATATCCAATTATTGTACGCCCCCACTTCGCCTGGGGTATTCTTTCTGGAAAAAGGTTTTTTTCTGCAAAAATCCCATGTGAATACGGGAAAAAGTAAGGTTCCCTCCGCACCTACGGCAGATTGAAAACTATCGGTCAAATGGCGCAGAAAAACGTCCCTGTCCTCTTTGTTTTTTAGGGATTTCCCCCTACCGGCTTCAACCAAAACTTTGGTTATGTCGGAAGCCACATATAAAATATCGCCTTTTTGTATGTTAAGTTCTCTCAATTTTTCTTGCAAATCAATCAAATTCATCTCATTCTCCTATTTCAGTCTCGCCACCACATCCCAACCGGCGCTGATTTCCTCCTCGGGGAAATAATTATGGTTTACCTTTTCCGCCATATACTCGATTTTAAAATCGCAAAATATATCTAAAAGATGATTCTTATCGGCAAAATGCACCGTTCCCAATCCCTTGAAATAACCGCTTGCGAAATTTTTTCGGCTGTATTCGTCTATATCTTCGGCATCCGTTTGCGTATACGCTTTATTTCTTACGGAGAACCAATCCATACTGATAAAACATCCTTCGTCGGTTAGGGATGCTTTTATCATGGATAATACGCCGCAAATATCGTCTGTGGCGTTATGAGTTATAGCGCTGCGATCCACGATTAAGTCAAACTTGCCGTCCCATACAAAGGTTTTGGTGAAATCTCCTTCCGCAATACGAACAGATGTCCCCCCCCCCCGAATTTTTCGTTCAGACGCTTTGCCATTGTTCCGCTGCCCTCTACGCCGTAGTAATCCGCTCCCACAGATATGAAAAAAGGAATGTTTGCGCCTGCGCCACAGCCTATTTCTAAAACTCTCATTCCCTCATGCAAGTTCCCGTAACGGTGAGCCAAACTCACCAAATGCGACCATGGCCATACGCTTAGTTGCTTGTTTTCCTTGTAAACCGTTTCCCATTCGCTTGAAAATCCCATGATAATTCTCCTTTTTATAATAATTTGTAAGCAAGAAGACTCGCTTTACCAATGTATCACGACCGTTTCATAAAAATTTATAATTGAATATAAAAGGTTCAAACAGAGCTTTTCACGGTCAACCCCACCACCGCTTCGCGGTCCCCCTCCCCTTTCAGGGGAGGCACTAGAACGGGAAATTTTGACTTTTACATCCGCAAAAGTGGAAATCAGAGAGCCTCC
>JAGBMX010000107.1 GCA_017634675.1 Selenomonadaceae bacterium
AAGTTTTTTCTTCGCCAGAAGAAAAAACTACATACGTCAGCATTTCAACAAGACGTCCGAGAGGCGGGAGATTTAAACTCCCGCCTTTCTTCCGATATAGACCCCCACCTAAGAGGTGGGGGACATCTAGTCTTGTTATATCTCCCACTTTGGGGCGGTAAGACATAAAAATAGGGTTTCAGAGATGCCTGATAAAAAAGCTCTTTGCCAATGTGTGGCAAAGAGCTTTTTTATACATGATTTGATTTTTCACACTAATAATATTTATCGCAACCTGCGAAGAATTGAATTTACGCCGTAACGAATGAGGAAAACGTATCTTTCCACCGTTTGCGCAATATCCCTTCAGAGACTGTTTGAAGTTGCGACCGATTTCCCGAGTTCGTAAGCCTCGGCAAGCTCCTTATGCCCGTTGATGTCCCCGATTTTCATAACTCCGCCCGCCAATACCGAACCGAGATCTTTCCAGCCTAAGTGCTTCATGAGGTTTTTGTAATACGAAAGAGCGTCGTCAAACCCGTACCCCTCCGCCGCCATTAAGAGGACGGACTCTTTTATGGGGTTTTGATAGTTTTTATCACATTCCGCCACTGCAAAAAGACGATCAAAAGCCGTGCGCAGTTGTCCGCTAAAATTCCAATAATAAAGCGGGCTTGCCAATACAACAACGTCGGCTTCTTTATAAACAGGGTAGATTTTTTCCATATCGTCTTTTTGTACGCATGGACTGTCAGGATTTTTACCGCCGCCGAAGCAGCCCTTGCATCCGTTTATATTCATTTTGTCCAAATGAAAAACCGTTACCTTAGAGCCAGCTTCTTCTGCGCCTTTGGCAAATTCTTCAACCAACATGGAAGTATTGCCTTTTATACGAGGACTTCCGTTAAGCACAACAATTTTCTTGCCCATTTTAACTCTCCTAACTAGGGCGTGTTGGTAAACTCTTCCAATGCGCTGTGACGGCTATTTTGCCGCCTGAACTGCGTCAGAAAAAACTCGACGTAGCTTTGCTACTACTTCATTTTTTCTTCCTTGTCAGGCGACAAAATATCTCGTCACATCACACCGTTGAGAGTTTACCAACACACCCTAAAACTTTTGACAAATGTCAATACACACAATATAATTATAGCAAGAATTCTACTATTAGCAAGTACTTACTTTTAGGTTAGTACCTTCCCAAAAGGAGATTGCAATTATGGACAGGTGCATAGGCGACGAATCATTTGAAAATACCGGCATACACTATACGCTGTCAATTTTAAGCGGGCGTTATAAAATGCGTATTTTATATACGTTGATGGAATTTAAAGTGGTAAGATTTAACGAAATGCGCCGTTATCTTGGCAATATATCGTTTAAAACACTCAGCAATACGTTAAAAGAGTTGGAAGCCGATAAATTGGTTCATCGCGAAGAATATCCGCAAATTCCGCCTAAAGTTGAATATTCCCTTACGGAACGAGGAAAATCTTTAATGCCGCTCTTGGACGGTCTTTGCGAGTGGGGGGATAAAAATCGTGAATAATGCGTCGTTAAAGAAGTGGTTAGACGTAGTTTTGCTTATTATGTTTTTCTTTATGACAGGCGGTATGTTTTTTCCAACGCCTTTGCATGAAGTGTCCGGCTGTATTTTTATATTGCTTGTTATCGTCCACAACGTTTTTAATAAAGGCTTTTACCGAGGTATTTTTAAAGGCGATTATTTATTTCGGAAAAAACTAAACGCTGTTTGTATTCTGTTGTTTGCCGTCAGCATTGCGACTCTCATGGTTTCCGGCATAGCCCTTTCTCAAACCGTTTTTCCCGGCTTAAATATATCGAGTGATATAAATTGGCGTTCAATACACTTGTCGGCGGCAATATGTTCGCTTGTTGCGCTGTTCATCCATATTCTCTTTCATGCGAAACGATATGTAAAAGGCAAGGTTTTTTACATTGCAAGCGTTATCGCTTTTGTCGGGGCGGTGGCGGGAATTTTCATAATACCGTATTTAGACCGTTGGTATCATCAAGTATATGTAAACAGGGAAAAAATAGCGCAAGGGGAACAGGTAACGCTTCCCGGAAAGACGATTGCCGTATATTTCAGCAGAGTAGGCAATACGAATTTTTCGCCTGATGTGGATGCCGTATCAGGCGCTTCGGTAATGAAAGACGGCGACGATATAATAGGAAATACCCAAATGCTTGCTTATATGGTTCAAAACGCCACGGGCTGCGATATTGCCGCAATTCATACGGAAAAACCGTATCCCAAAGATTACGGCGAAACGACAAAGATAGCGGGAACAGAGCGAAAAGAGGGAGTTTATCCCAGACTAATAAACGATTTGCCAAGTTTAGCGAAATACGATACCATAATTCTTATATATCCTTTATGGTGGCACACTTTGCCGATGGCTGTGGAAAGCGTTTTAAAGGAGAATAATCTTGAGGGAAAAACCATAGTTCCCATAGTAACCCACGGAGGCGGCGGAGCGGGCGAAAGCATTGACGCTATAAAATCATCGACGAGCGCAAAAGTTTTAGACTGCCTTTCCGTTTATAGCAGCGATATTCCGGCTTCCAGACAAACGATTTCAGACTTTTTAAAGAGTGTTGATGAAATTCAAACAAGATTTTAATATTTTCGAAAAAGGCTTCTTGTTGCGAAGCCTTTTTTATTTTCCCATCTGCCCTTTTGCCCATTGGTAAACGGAGTCTAACGCAGGCAACAGCGATTCACCCAATTCAGTCAGAGAGTATTCGACAATCGGCGGAATTGTGGCGTATTGCTTGCGACTTACAAGGTTGTCTTTTTCCAGTTCTTTTAAGCATTTGGAAAGCATGGTTGAGGTAATCCCCACAACTTTTCGTTGCAATTCGTTGTAACGAATAATTTTATTTTCACCGATATACCAGAGAATGGGAAGTTTCCACTTTTGCCCGAAAAGCTCCATAGCGTATAGAATCGGGCAATCCGTTTCATAGATGTTTTTGCCTACGGGCAATTTTTTTTTGCGCATAATCCCGCGTCCTTTCATAATAGTATAGAAAATGTACCAACACAGAAATTTCTACATACTTGTTTAAGTTTTGCGGAAATTATATAATACCTGCTAAGAAAAGTAAAGTCCATGTTAAAAGAGGAGCGGTTTTTGTGAAAAATATTTTTGAGCAGGTAAAATTACGCAATTTAACGGTAAAAAATCGTCTGATACGTTCCGCTACTTGGGAAGGCGTTGCAAATCCCAACGGCAGCGTTACAGAGGCGGCGTATAAGATTTACGAAGAACTGGCCAAAGGCGGAATAGGCGCGATTATTACGGGATTTACAAGCGTGGCGGACAACGATTTTTACTTTGACGGCATGATGCGGCTTTCTAGGGACGAACTTATCCCGGAATATCAAAAATTGGCGGAGATTATACATAGGGAAAATTGTCCCGTTATCGCCCAACTTGCGCTAGGCGCATATTATAGGGAAACTCAAAACGGCAGGTTCGTTCAAACCGAGCCTGATGAAATGACTCCCGAGGAAATTCAAGAAACAATAGATAAATTCGTAAATGCGGCGCAGCGGGCGGAAAAAGCGGGTTACGACGGGGTACAGATTCATGCGGCGCATTTCTTTTTCTTGTCTCGTTTTATCAGTCCGTTAGTAAATCACAGGAACGACGCTTACGGAGGCTCTGCCGAAGGGCGCGCGCGTATTCTTACGGATATTATGCGCGGTATTCGTAAGGTTGCGCCAAAGCTACACATCACAATTAAAATCAACTGCAACGATTTTACCCATGGGGGACTTGATGAAGATGAAAGCCTTGTTATTTGCAAGATGTTGGCAAAGGATGGCATCGATTCCATTGAAGTCAGCGGGAACGGCACTTCCGTTTCCGGCGTTCGTCCACATGTGAACGAGGGATATTTCGCGAAATTTGCCGCTAAACTTGCAAAAGATGTAGATACTCCCGTAATCGTGGTAGGCGGGCTTCGCAGCAGGGACGTGATGGAGAATTTGCTTAACTCTACCGATATAGCGCTATTATCGTTATCCCGTCCGCTGTTAAGGGAGCCGAATTTCCCCACCATGCTTGAAAAAGGCGAAACAAGCGAATCAAAATGCGTATCTTGCAACGCCTGTTATTCATCTCACGAACACCGTTGCATTTTCAGGAAGTGAGGCAAGGTTTATGCAAGAGGTAAAAAAGCTGGACGTTCCAACAAAGCGCGGAACGGTTTTAAACGGCGTGTTGTTTTCGTCCAAAAACGCAGATACCGTACTTATCGCCATAACGGGGATTCACGGAAATTTTTATTCCAATCCGTTCTATTACAACATCGGCGATACCATGAACGCCGCCGACATGGATTTTATCTACGCCCAAACCAACGACGCTTTCGGGCAAATCCAAACCTATAACGTAAAAACAGGGAATCGCGAGGTCATCGGCTCATGGAACGAGGATTTCAATTACACCGAAGAAGATATTGAAGCTTATTTGGATTATGCCGAAAATGCGGGATATAAGCATATTATTTTGGCGGGACATTCACTTGGGGCAAACAAGGTGATTTACTATCTTTCCCGCAACAAGGATAGTCGGGTTGAACATTTTGTTTTGCTAAGTCCCGCAAATATCGGCTATCTTACAAGCGACGTGACGGAGAACGAGAAAAAATTCATAAAACGTCAGGTAGAAAACGGCGACGGTGAAAAAATGCTGCCCTTCCCCCTTCTCGGGTGGATTTCCTGCATAGCAAACACCGCCTATCAGTGGGTATTCGACAATATTCTTGACAATGTTCATGTGGAAAAGGACAGGGATTTTTCCGATGTGGAAAAAATAACCCACACAGGGGCTTTGGTCATCGGCACTTACGATAATTTTACCTATGGAGACCCTGCGGGTTTTTTACGGAACGTAAACGAACATATGCCGACAGCTAAGGAGAACAAGTTGATTTTCTTGGAGCGCACCGGACATACATATCAGCAAAAAGAACAGGAGCTTGCAGACAAATTATCGGAGCTTATTTGGGACTGGCGTATGGAAGCCGAGGCAAAAGCGTCAAATAAGGAGTGAAAAGGATGCCCTTCATTTTTTCAAAAGTTAATGTGCCAATAAACAAGGAGCAGGAGCTTCAATTAAAAACTCGAATGGGAGAAGCAATCGCCTTAGTTCCTAGCAAAAGCGAGGAATATCTTTTGGCGGGATTTGAAGGAAATTGCCCCATGTACCTTCGAGGAAAAGACGACGAGGCGATTGCTTACGTCGAAGTCGATATCTTCGGTAACGAGGAACATTTGGATTATGATAAGCTGACAGCCGCGATAACAAAAATGTTCGGCGACGTGTTAAACATTTTGCCAAACCATGTTTATGTGAATTTTAGAGATATACCCGGTTGGGGAGTGGCGGGAATGTATATCGACAGATACCCGTCCGGGAGGAAAATTTAATGGATAAAATTTCAATTATGACCTTTACCGACCCAATGATGGGTTTATCTTACGAATGCGAACCGATTTTTCGCAAATTGGAAACGCATTTCCTTGAAAAAATTGAATTTCGATATGTAATGAGCGGACTTGTGCGCAGCGTTTACGACTTGGTAGACCCTAATGATTTACCGAAAGGCAACGAAGTCGCAATACGAAATTACAACGTCCGCTTAGCGAAAATCTACGAAGGCGAAGAATCCATAATGGGAATGCCAATCAATATGACGAATTTTCAACTGTTTTCATCCGAGCACACTTCGTCAATTCCGTTAAACCTTGCCTATAAAGCCGCCGAACTTGCGGATAAAGAGAAAGCCGACTTATTTTTATATAATCTCCGTTATGCGACAATAGTGGACTGCCGCCCTACAACGCGTAGAGAAGAAATAATAAAAGTAGTCGGCAAAACAGGAATTGACACAAAAGATTTTCTGTGGCATTTTGACGGCGAAACGGCAAAAAAAGCGTTGGAAAGTGATTTTGCATTAGGGCAGAAATATGGACTGCGTTCTCTGCCGTCATATCTTTTTGAATACGGTGAAAAAAGAATGTTGGTTCAAGGTTTAATAGGATACGATAACTTTGTAGAAATAATCGCCCAAATATCCCTTGAAAGGATAAAACCTCAGCCTATACCCGCAACAATAGAAAATATACGGGAGCTTTTAAAAAAGCATCCTTTGATTTCGCCCATAGAGATACGGGAAGCATTTGATTTAAGAGATACGGAGACAGTAAGGGAACTGCTCGAACCGCTTATTTCCGATGGCTTTGTAAAGGTTTGCGAGGTTTATCACGGGTGGTTTATCGAGAAGACAGAAGTCGCATGAGCAAAATAAGAAACAATGTAATTTTAATTAAGTCGTTGCAACAAGACATTAGAGAGGTTGGAGATTTAAACTCCCGCCTCTCTAATGCCTTGTTGTTGTTACTTCTCATTACCATCTATAGTCAGAGGATACTCCCCCATGCCCTCTCCAGGGTGGGCTTTTATGTGGCTCATTCTTAGAAAAGTGCCCCAAAGTCAACAATTAGAGAGCATCCCAGAAAGATGGAAGTGCTCGAAGAGCGGAGGAAGTGCCATGAAGAGCACATTGTTTCTTGTTATAAGAATCTCATTATCATCATCAAAATAGGAGTTATGACAAGAGCTGGAAGATAGTTTATAACTTTGAATTTCGTAATTTCCGTCATATTAAATCCTAAAGCTATTATTATCAAAGAGCCAACGGAATTTAACTCGTTTATAATATCGTTTGATAAAATCGGCGCGAGATTTTCCGCAAAAATTACTATGCCACCTTGAAACACCAAGGTAAATACTGCAGACCCCAATACTCCCGCTCCCATTACCGCAGAAAGCATTATGCCTGAAATAAAATCCAAAAGTGATTTTGTATAAAGCATATTAAAATCTTCAAGCAGTCCCGCATTCAAAGAGCCGACTATAACCATAGCTCCCACGTTCATTATAAGGCAAGAAGTGACAAATGCGTTTGCAAAATTTTCTCCATTGCCCTTTTTTGTAAATTTTTTTGTAACCTTTTCTGCCAGTCGATTTACCTTACCATCCAAATCGATTGTTTCGCCCCAAAAAATGCCGATTACCACGGAAACTATCATTATAAGAATATTTTTTTCGACTACTGCTCCTTGAATACCGATTAAAATAGTGCAGACGCCTAAACCTCTCATTAAAGCGTCTGCTGTTTCTTTAGGTACGCCGCGTTTTAGTCCAATTCCTATAAACGAGCCGATTACTATTGCAATGCTGTTTACTATCACTGCGAACATCAACTTTGCTCCTATCGCAAAAATTTGCCGATAAAATACGGTTTAACGAATATTTCTACTCGCTCGCCTGCGGGCAATATTTGATACAGAGCCAATTTTTTTTCATTTACGGACAAGATTTGCTCCGTACCTACTCCCGTTCGAATGGCTATGTTTTCAAATTCGCGGTTCATGGTTAAAACAAATTCGTCGCCCTCTTGAGAAAAATTCCCTTCGGTTTTCAAAAAAGGAAGCCCTACTCCATAAGAACGGTACCTAGTTTCGTAGAGTTTGATTTTACCCATTGGCGTAATCTTAAATAACTCCGTCACGGGAGTCTTCTGTACGGAATGGATATAGTTTGATTTAAAATCAACATCTGAAAATACGGGATAAATCAAAAGTTCCTTCGAAGCTGTTCTTATAAAAACACAAGGAAAGAATAACATCGTTAAAATAGCAACTACAAACAAACATGCGATAATTTTTTTCATACAGTCACCTTTTCGGCGACAGAGGCACTATGACGCTTTGATGCCGCAGTCGCAGTTATTTTTTTAAAAAATCTTCCGCGCCGTTATTCATTGGAAGCGACATGCCCTTAACAGCGTTTTCCTTAGTTATGTATTTACCGACAGCATGAACGGATTGCAATTTCTCAAGGTTTTTAAATATCGCCGCCGTAATCTTGCCGCCTAATTCCGAACTTGTCCTATTCGTCGTTGCCAACATTGCCATAACGCACAATGATTCTGTGTCTTCGTTCAGTCCTTGATAAGTTCCGGCAGGAATTGTAATTTTTGTATAAAACGGATATTTTTGCATCAGTTTGTCGGCATGTTCGCCGGATATGGGAAGCAAACGGATAGGACTTTGAGAGGAAATATCCTGAACAGAAGCGGTAGGATAACCCGCCGTCAAACACGCTGCATCCACGTCGCCTTCTTTAAGCGCATTCGCGCCTTCGGCAAAGGATAAATACTGAACGTCAATGTCTTCAAAAGATATACCATAGGCTGCAAGAATCTGACGGGTATTGGTTTCAACACCGCTTCCCGCCGCGCCGACTGCGATGCGTTTACCTTTTAAATCCTCAATAGATTTTATACCGGAAGATTGAAGGGTTACAAATTGGCATGTTTCAGGGTAAAGACACATTATGCCCTGCAAATTATCAATCTTTTTTCCTTCAAACATTTCTATGCCGTTAAGAGCGTAATATGCTATATCGTTTTGCACTATGGCAAGATTTACGGAACCTTCTTTTAGCATATTTATATTTGCAATTGTAGCTCCGGTAGACTCTGCTCCCGCAGTAACGTTCGGCACGTCCTTGTTCAGAATTTCGGCTATAGCGCCGCCGATTGGATAATAAGTGCCCGCCGTGCCGCCGGTCGCGATACTTAAGAATTCTTTTTTCGTTCTTTCTGCGCAACCTGTCAAGAGCGCTGCAACGCTAAGAACAATCGTCAAAAACAATAAAATTTTCTTCAAAACGAATACCTCCCTATAAAATTGCAAAAATTTTATCATAAAGGCAATCTACTATAAAGTAAAAAAGGTTGTTACAGGCAAAACTGCAACAACCCCAAAAATCAGTAACGGTCAATCTCCATAATATCGCCGAACTGCATCAATTTACCCGCTTCCATCGGATCTCCCTTTAAGACGGCATCTTGCGCTTCTTCCATTCTTTCCTCCGCAATCACTACACGCTTTGCTTCTATCTCGTCTTGTATTTTTTTCCAAAGAGCTTTTCTCCCGATCTGCGTTTTGCCGTAAACTGCGTTGTTATAAAATATATTCTTTGACGCTAAGGATTTTTCACCGTCGCAATTAAAGAATACATACGCTGTCGAAGGCGCTTTTGTTGCTGGCATATTCATCCTCCTCAAATCTATTATTACTCAACCATTATATCACATTTTTCACATTTTACAAGTAATTCGTTATAATTGTCGCATTATTCCTTCTAATGGAAGGTTACTATTCACGGGTAACACAACATAGTGGTGCGAAAGGTGAATTAGTGCCGTTCATGGTCAACCTCTCCACCGCTTCGCGGTCCCCCTCCCCTTTCAGGGGAGGCAACGTGAAGGTGACTTTTCTATTATATATCCACAAAATGAGAAATCAGAGAGC
>JAGBMX010000108.1 GCA_017634675.1 Selenomonadaceae bacterium
TAGACATGGCGTTGAGCCTCCTTTGGAAGATGGTTTGGACACCTTCTATTGTACCAAAGTTTGAGGCTTTTCGCCTTTTTTATCGGCAAAAATTCGCTATTTCTAAGGCTTGTGCTTTATTGTTGATGTGGGAAGTTTGAGAGAATATATAATCTCTTATGGAATAATCCGGTATATGCCACGGACGACCGCCTAAATCTTTATATGCGTTCAAAGATTTGTTATGGATAAGGCGATATATGGTTTGAGAACTACAATTTAAAATAGATGCCGCTTCCGATACAGATAAAGTAAGCTTATCGATTAACATTACACTTTCCCTCCCTTCAAGCTTGATTATTATTATGTTAGTTTTATCCTGTTATATCTTGTTTTATTTATGATTAACAATTATAGAAAATACTTTTTGTAATAATTTTATGATATAAGAATATACTATTATCGTGATTTGCGATAAATAATCAAAATATTTTTAAAAAAATTTAAATTGATACTTTTAGTGATAATTTTATAATTCTGAGTCACAACACGAAATTTTAAAATGGGTTATAATATCTTAATATGGAGGTGAGATGAAATGGAAGATTCGCTTGAGCAAAAGAAAATCTTAATCGGATTAAATATTACCTACTATCGAAAAGCAAGACAGCTGACACAAATTGAACTAGCGGAGCAAATTGACATTACGAGCAACTATTTATCGCAAATCGAGCGAGGTTCCAAATCAATATCTCTGACAAAGTTGCTTCAAATGGCTGAAGTTCTTGGCGTTGATGAAAAAGCGTTATTAGACTTTAGCCGGATGCTAAAAGATTAAATCAATGACATATCGGGAGCGAATATCATGGAAATCATCGACATCAAAGTTAATCGCGTAATGAAATGCGCATTTTGCAAAAACTGGTACGACCCCACAAATTCCGCCATAAAGCCGCGAAGCTCGGCTTTATGGGAATACGACCCTAGAAAACGCAGTCGATGTTTGGAAAGAAATACTGAAACCGCTGGGAATTATGGTTGCGGTAAGTTTGTGATGAAGGATTTGTAAAATGGAAGAATATAAGCCGTATCCATGTCAAAAATGCGGTATGTGTTGCAGGAGGGTGGATTTAATTCCAGAGATGAAACCCTATAACCGAGGCGATGGGGTTTGTATTCATCTTAAAGCCGACAATACCTGCGCGATTTACGAGCATAGACCGAATTTATGCAATGGGAAATATGTTTATGAAAAATATTATTCGGATAAAACCGTTGATGAATACCATAAAATTATAACTGAGTATTGTAAAATAATTAGGAGGGGCAATATTGAAGGATTATTTAAAAAAGTATAGATTGCTTGACGAGCACAACATTAAAACCATAAGACAAAATGTAGCGGCTTTACAGAGCGTTGGAGCGTATCCGGAACGTTTTACTTATCCGATAACTCTTCAGTTTGAACTAACCGGACAATGTAATTTAACTTGTAAGCATTGCTATAACCGTTCCGGCGACGCTGACCGAAAAACTTTGATGACACCTGAAAAATGGATGGAATTATCGCGTCAAATTGTAAATGACGGCGGAATTTTTCAATGTATAATTTCGGGTGGGGAGCCGCTTTTGCTTGGAGATAAACTATTTGACATTATGGATATTCTCCACGACGACGGCACAAGTTTTGTGGTTATAACCAACGCTTTATTGCTCACAAAAAAAAAAGTTCGTCGTTTTACGAAATATCGCTACTTTTGGTTTCAAATCTCCATAGACGGCGCGACTGCGGAAGTTCACGATGAGTTTAGAGGGGTAAAGGGAAGTTTTGATAAAGCTGTACGCGGCGCGCTTGAAATTAGCGATGCGGGGATTCCTTTGGTGATAGCTCATTCGGTAACTCCGCAAAATTTAAATCAAGTCGAAGATACGGTAAATCTTGCTTACAACTTAGGAGCAAATTCCATAATTCTTGGGGAAGTTTTGCCTAGTGGTCGCGCTTATAACAACGAAGAAATACTTTTGACGAGAGAAGAACGAAACTTTTTATACGAGCAAATCGAAGAACTCGGAAAAAAATATCAAGGGAAAATAACCATTCAACGCTCGGCAGAACTTAAAGTACAAATGGAGCGATATATGAGCGAGGCAAACGGCGGCGGTATTATCCGTCCCAACGGGGATTTTCGCTTGGATTGCATGGCACCTTTTACCATTGGAAACGTCCTTGAAAAATCCATTAAAGATATGTGGCTTGAAAAGGGAACGGAGGTTTGGAACTCGGAGCCGGTAAGGAAATTTATTGCAGCTATTGACGAAGATCAAAATACAGGTCTTATAAAAAATCATGTTGATTTAGACCGTGAACTTTAGGAGGAAAGGATTATGAAAAAACCTTATTTGGCACCAACAATTATTAATGCTAACAATATGCTAGATAAAGGAATAGCACCTCTTGTGGTTGCTGGGGTAACTATAAAATCAGCCGCCGCTCTTTTAGCAGGATATGCTGCCGGTCGTGCCGTAGCTAAAGCTGTTAAAGCACTACCTTCTTTTAAATTACCCAACTTAAAACCTTTCGGAGGTGTAGACAGTGATATTTGCTTGGCTTAAAGATAAAATTCCTCACTGCTCCTTCGTAAAAAAGCGCATAAACGACGACATTTTAATCGTTTGCAGCAACGATTTGATGATTTATTACTTTAACGCCACCGCCGCGTTCTTTATCCAATTAGCCGACGGAAAAACAACCGTTGATGAGATAAAGACTCAATTTGTGAAGAATTACGAAGTATCGGAGGAGGAATTGGAAACAGACTTCATCGATATGATTCGCGATTTACAGTGGAAAGGTATTGTAACATTGGAGTGATTAATATTATGGCAGCATATAGAAAACCGGCAATTATTAGCACCGTTGCTATACAAAGTATTATCCCATTAGCAGCGGTAGGTGGTGCAGCAGCGTCCGCTATAGGAGGGTTGTCAGCCGCAAAGTTAGCGGTGGTTGGTGTGGCAGCGGGTTTAGGACTTAGTCGCAAAGGAAGTAATATAATAAATTCTTTTCATACTCGCGCTTTAAATAAACGCAAGGTTTCTGTTTGAGAGGAGTTGTATAATATGGCTAAGTATAATAAACCTATTGTAGCGTTCAGCGGAATGATAGAGGGCATTATTCCATTAGCCGTAGGCGTATCTTTATCGGCAGCAGCGGGGCTTTCAGCGGCAAAAATGTTGGCAATAGGAACTGCTGCCGCCTTAGCCGCATCAAGATCCTCCGCAAAAGGTGGACATTCTATAGGTTTCAACTATCTTGGCACGCTTGCTCCGCGTAAGGTTTTAGTATGATTTTTAGAAAGGCTTATTATGGCAAAAAAAGATTTATATGTTGATTCAGAGAATTTTCCCAGAAATAAGGAAGATTTTCATCCCGATGACACAAATCATTCATGGGATTATAAAAAATGTCCCGAACCATCAAAATATTATCAAAAATATGGTAATTTAGACCTTTATGATAAAGATAATGAAAAATGGGAAGATGAACAACGCGCAAAGCATAAATAAAAATTTTATGGAGGTTGAATTTTATGTTTTTAGCAGGCTTAACCAAAGAGAAACAAGAGGCGTTTTTAAACCTCGCTCACACAATGGTTTACGCAGACGGTCGGCTTGACGAAAATGAAAAGAAGATTTTTGACTCTTACAAAGCCGAATTGGTAGACGTTGATTTCTCCAAGGCGCACGATGTTGATTTTTCAAAAGAGCTGGCTATCTTTGACAACAGCTCTCAAAAAGAGAAATTCGCCGTATTTTTCGAGCTTTACGCTATCGCGCTTATCGACGAATCTTTCCCCGAAGAGGAAAAGAAACTTGTGGATATTATGCAAAAACGCTTCAACGTATCGGACGCAAAAATGCAAGAAATGAAAGACGGGTTAAGAGCTATAACTGCGGTGTACAATAATCTTACAAAGATAATTGAAGCGTAATTTTAAAGTAAATATAAAAACGTCGGCTTTAATTTAGTCGACGTTTTTATATAAGTGCTAACTGTTGTAAAATAAACTCAAAGATTAGCAATATCGTACTCAATAATATAGGCTGGGACATTGCTAAAACGCTGTATATGAAAAAATATGAGGTTGAGGATAAAAATGTGGAGGCGCATAAACCATGCAAGAGCCTATTACCCTAGACGAATTATTGGAGCAAATAAGAAACGATCCAAATGAAGAGAACCCGTTGACATTCCCTGAAGAATGTTTAATTCGAGTAGGGTCACAAGTAATATCGGGCTTGTCTTTTCTGCTTTTGGCGTTAGATACCTTTAATGGCGACGAGCGCATTATGAATAAGGACGAGCGTAGAGAGTTAGAGCGAATTTTAAAGACGCTTTCGCCCAATTTTGGCAAGAAAAGCGAGCAACTTAACAATTTTCAAGACAGCGTAGTCAATCCGTTAAAAGCGCAGGAAGAAAAAATTAACGCTCTACCCCTGCCGGAGGCTTACGATACCTTTCAAAAAGGCGACCATATAGCCGTGGACAGAGATTTATACAGTCATCACGCAATTTATGACGGTGGGGGAAATGTTGTTGAATATTACGATTTCATCGTAAAAACCGCCACGTTAGAGGATTTTGCAAAAGGAGCGCGTATATACAAAGTGGAAGAAGGTTCTGCGTATGCGCCCGAAGAAATTATGGAACGCGCTTATTCTCGTATGGGCGAGCAGGAGTATGATTTGCTTTTAAATAACTGTGAAAATTTTGCAACGTGGTGTCGTTTGGGATAATATAAAAGGAGCGTACATATGAAACTTGAAGACACACTTAGCGAGATGGAAGGCAAAATGGAAGAAATCGGAAAACTTTTAGACGAAAGCATCGAAGCCGAGAAAGAGGGCAATCCTTTTAAAGCGCACGGAATAGCTATCGACGCTGAGAAAGTCGCTAAAGAGTTTGAAGAATTGGCGTATTCTGTAACAGACGAGGATATTGAGGAAGTTTTGGCGGCAGATGAAGAAGCGGAGCATGAAGATA
>JAGBMX010000109.1 GCA_017634675.1 Selenomonadaceae bacterium
CTTTTTTCTCTTTCTTTTTTGTAAAAAAGAAAGAGAAAAAAGAAAGAAGCAAAGAAAAAAGAGAAAGAAAAAACTGTAATAATTGATTTTTATTTTTTTAAAATTTATCCTTAAGTTCATATATTCTGTTTTAAATTGAAATTTCCTTCAAAAAAAATCTTGTATTCAAAAATCTATACCGTAAATTTTAGTTTGTTAAAGTTTTTTCTCTTTCTTTGTTACCATTCACGGGTAGTAAAAAAAGAAAAATAGTGCTCTTCATGGTGAACCCCTCCGCCCTTCGGACACCTCCCCCTTTCAGGGGAGGCTCTCTGATTTCTCATTTTGTGGCTATATAATGGAAAGTCGCCTTCACGTTGCCTCCCCTGAAAGGGGAGGGGGACCGCGAAGCGGTGGAGAGGTAGCAACCTAGCTTCAATCGCAAAATTTTCAAAGACAACAAACAAGTTGTCTCGTGAATAGTAGCCTTTTAATTATTACCCCCAACTTCCCTTACTTCTTCGACTGGGGGATTCTTTGCCTTTTCCGCTTCTTCCTTTTGCTTCTTCAAGACTTTTTCGGGAAGCGGCGGGTTGTTTATGTCCACTAAATTGCGGTTGTTGGCTTCGTACTCGCCTTCTGCGTACCATTCTTTCATCTTGTCCGTCATCTGCGTCGTCGAATCCGGGGTCACTATCCTCGGGGTTATCATTATGATAAGCTCCCGCTTTTCGCTGTCGGAAGAAGTGTGTTTGAAGAATTCGCCCAAGATGGGGATGCTCGAGAGCAACGGAACTTTTTTGATGGTTTTTGCGTCCTCCGTGCTGAAAAGACCGCCGATAACCATGGTGCTTCCAGCGCCTATATGCACAAGGGAATGAACGTTTCTGGAGCGCATGGAAGGATATGTCCCCGCAGAAGTTACGGTAACTCTGCTGTAATCCGGCGCGCTTACTTCCGCATGGACTTCCGCCGTCACTTCGTTGTTATTGCCCACAACAGGGCTGATGTTCAGGCGTATTCCGTAATCTTTCCATTCGAGAGTTACGTTGTCGTTCTTGTCCGATTTTGGGAACGCCATGGAGCCGCCTATATGGATTTTTGCCTTTGAGCCGCTCATGGCGGAAATGTTCGGGCGAGATAAAATTTTCGCTTTTCCTTTTTGGAGCAACGCTTGAATTTTGGCGTTTACCTGCGTAAAGTGGTCGATAAGCCAAAAGCCGGTGTCGTGGTTGCCGCCGAAGGATTCGCCCGCATAGAATGTGTTTTCGTTGCCTAAAGTTATCTTTCTAAAGCCGGAATCGGTATCAACTTCTACCTCGCTCGGAGAGCCGTAAGTAAACCCGAATTGGTCCCCATCCGTGGAAGAAACTTCGATAAGCTGCGCTTCGAGACGAATTTGCGTAGGCGCTTCTATTTCCAATAAATCAACTACATTATCATAAGTGCGATTTGCGGTATACGCCACATCGTATTCAAAGCCGCTGTCGTTGCTTCCTCTTTGCTTCGGTTCCGTCATTTTGCCGCCGGTATAAAGGCTTGCGATTTTTAAGGCTCTGTCGTGTTCAATCTGATCCTTCACTCTGCCTTCAAGCAAAATCCTTGGTTTGCCCTCTTGCTGTATCACACGGGCTTTCACATTCGGAAGCCCGATGGCGTTTTCGATGGCTCTCGCCTGACCCTGATCGTCAAAACCGACCGTAATGCGGTATTCGTCCATCAACTTGCCGCGCCATACCAAAAGAGTGGTTGTGCCCGCCTTTTTGCCGACTATCAAAAATTCTTTGTTGGTGTTTGGAATCATCATAACATCGGCTATCTCAGGGTTGCCTATAGCTACTCTCGTCACCGCTCCTTTTGCGGTCATGCGGTAATATTCGTTTGCCGCCACGTTTATCATTTGGCTCTCGGCGTGAGCGAAAGAGGGCGCAAAAATCGCCGTTGACGCCGCCAAAGCCGCCCCGAAAAACATCCCGCCCAACTTTTTATTGGCAAATCTTTTCCTGTTCAATAAGTTGTACCAATTCATATATCTCACTCTTTCGTAGAAGATGTCCCGCGAATAACTTCGACCGTGTCCACTCCCCTGTCAACCTTGGGCGTTTTCGCCGCCGGTTTGGAACTTGCGCCGCCGGAACTTCTCGCAGCCGGCGCGCTTTGAACGGGCGCAGGCGCGGGAGCGGATGTTTGGGGAGCGCTAGCTTGCGATTTGCCTTGGTCAAGGCTTACGTCGTAAGTCGTATCTGTGATATAACGATTGGTAGGTTTAAACGGACGAAGGGCAAGGTACAGTTTTCCCACTTGTGAAGCAACGGAAAGCCTTACGGCTTCTTCCGGGCGAACTGCCAAAGTCGCCGTTGCGGGTTTATCCACCGCTTTTGGCCCAGCTGTCGTTGCGCCTTTGTCTTTATCGTCTTTTGACGCGCTTGCCGCCGCGCCGTCCGTATCTTTGTTTATGCCGAGGAGAAGTACATTTTGCATTACAACTTCCCCGGTCACTTTGCCGTTTTGAAGCTTATCAGAAATCAGCATTACGTCTACATAATCCCCCGGAAGGGCGAAACCCGATACCCCCGTCACGTCGTCTATGGCGAGTGTCACCGCTCTGCAATCTTCGGGAACCATGCCGGGAAACCCTGCGGATTTCTTATCGGGGAAAACTTTTTTCGGCGTCAATACGTCGCCGTTCATTATCGCTACCCTTGCAGGTTTGCCCACAACTGCGCTGATCTCTTTTACCGCATCATCGGGAGAAGCCGCTTGGGGAATCTCCACAACTTTCAACATTTCCTCCCTTATCTCGGTGCGGGGGGCAATATCGACTTTCGCCGTAACCACTTTCACCATCGGGATGGTTTCTTTTGCGCCGCCGCCGTTTTGTCCCCCGGAATTTGAGAGAACCATAAAGATAAGCGCAAACGCCAAAAGTCCCGCCGCCGCGCTAAGTCCCAACAATCCTCTGGGGGTTAGGTTTTCAAAAAAACCCGCAATTTTTTCGATCAGCTTCATGGGTACTCGTTCCCTTCCACAAGAAGTACAAAAGTATAATTGCTTGCGTCCCTAGGACAAAAGCCTGTGGGACTAAAAATACAAATTTTCTAAAAATTACATTTATAATTATAGCATTATGATAGTTTTTTTCAATGAAAAAATTTTAAAAATAAAATGTAAATTTTCTAAATTTAAAATGAATTTTAACTAAAACCGCTTTAAAAAATAAGCGTTTTATGGTAGAATTTTTCGGTAAAATTGGATACGATAAAAAAAGTTTATACTGTTTTTTTATTCAACGAAATTTTCAAAATTGAGGTGTATACCATGATTGACTATTCGTTTGCAGGGATTTTTGCCATAGTATACGGTTTTTTTATAGCGTTTGCAGGTGAAAAAATCATCGACTTTCTTATGCTTCGCAAGCGTTACGATTTAACCTTTCCCGACGACATTTACATAAGGGGCAAGAACCGCAAGTCTTTCCTGTTTATATTGGGCGCTTTCTCGTCTTTTTTTATGATACTGCTGCTTGAACCTCTGACTCTCGTCTTCGCCTTAATCTTCGCCTCGTGTTTGATTTTGGTTACTCGCACGGATATGGAGCAGTACATGATTTTTGACCTGACGCTCCTTCCCTACTTCGTCTTGGCATTTCCGGCAATATTTTTCTTAAACCTTCCGCTAAAGTCGCACATAATAGCCGCCGCAGCACTCTTTCTCATAATGTTCTTTTTCGCCGTAATCTCAAGAGGCGGCATAGGCGGCGGCGACGTAAAACTTTTGGCTTTAATCGGGCTTTGGATGGGGCCTGATTTAGCTCTGCTCACATTCGCTTCCGGCGCATTTTTCGGCGGGGTGTTCTCTATAATCCTCCTTCTTACAAAACGCAGGGAAAAAGGCGGATATTTTGCTTACGGGCCGTTTTTTACCATTTCCGCGCTGATTATTTTAACCGTAGTCGGATTTCAAGGGTAAAGTAAACGACCGCAGCAATTTTTAATTTTCCCTTGCAAAACATTTATCATATATGCTAAAATACCAAATGTATTCCACGCGGAGCGTGGGATTCCACTTTAGCCTTTTAGGCATAACCAAGGAGAAGCCTATTTTCCTTGTATCTATCCATACGGAGAAAGTGAGGGGTTTTCATGAAGGAAGGAATTCATCCGGAATTTTTCGAAGCGAAAGTGACTTGCGGTTGCGGCAATACTTTTACCACCGGTTCCACAAAGAAAGAACTTAGAGTCGACGTTTGCTCCAAATGCCATCCCTTCTTCACCGGGCGCCAGAGAGACGTAGCGGCCGGCGGCAGAATCGAAAAGTTTAAAAAGCGTTATAAAAAGTAAGAATCTCCCCCCATGCGCGGGGGGATTTTTTTAGAGGTACCCTTATGAAAAAAATTTTTACACTTTGCAGCGCCCTGCTTTTCGTGTTTTTTGCGGCGGGTATTTCCGACGCTGCCCCAAGCGACGATTTAAAAGCCGCTTACGCAAATATGCGGGACATAAAGAACGGCAGGCTGGTTTTTAATCTTACGGGGCATATTTTCAACAAAGAGGCAAAACTTACCGTTAACTCAGATTTTGCGTTAAGGCCAAAATTTGCCGCAACGGGCGAAATTAAGCTTGCGAAAAAAAATTATACCTTCTTTATAGAGGATTCTTATAACAGCTATACCCTTAATTACAAGGAGAACAAAGACAAGAATTGGAAAAAGAATACCTTTAAGAAAGAGGATTTTGACAGGCAACAAAATCCGGATATGAAGGTTATAGACAAATTAAGACATTTCGAAGGATATAGAGCGGATAATGAAGCCGTTGATTTTAAAGGCGGCAAATACTATGTAAAGATTGACCCGAATAAGATTGTTGCCGCTATAACGGAGATTGTGAAGCGACACGGTAAAGACGAGGAGCGCATAGAGAGGACGAAGCGGCTTTTCAGCGGTCTTTCACCACTGACAGCAGAAATACGCCTGGGTAAAGACGGGCTTATAAGGGAAGGAAAGTTGGAACTGACTCCCTTAATAAAAGAAATAAAGGAAAAAGTAGCTTCCGACGACAAAATCGACAAGAAGACCAAACGCTTGGTAGCAACCGCTTTCAGCGATGCAACGATAAAGTTTACCCTATCGGATATAAACCATGTGGAAGTTGTTCGTCCATCAAACGAATGACAGAAAGAACGAACTATACTCGCGAGCAATGAAAGTTACCAAAACGAGAAACCTTGACCGCGAGTACATGCAGAGAGCGTAAGAGCTTTACTTCGCTTCGCTCGTAAATTCTAACGCTCTCCAGTATAGCAAAAAGTGGAGGTAATTATGAAAAAATTTAAACTTGCGACCGTGATGACGGCGATTTTTATGTTTGTGTGCATGGCGTTTGCCGCCGCCTCGCCAAAAGATGAGCTTGGCGCATCCCTTAAGGCTATGGAAAACATCAAGAACGCCAAGGGTGAAATTATTGCTACGGCAAAAGTCATGGGCGACACATATGTGGCTACAATAAAATTTAACACAAATATCCTGCCCACAGTATTTGCCGACGGCTCTATGGAATTACGGGAACTTGACGCTAAGGCGGTTCAAAAGGTCGTAAAAAATTATGATTTTTATCTGGACGAAGGCAAGAAAGATTACGTCATCTATTATGGGGAAAAAGGCAAGAATGATTGGAGCAAGGTGACAACAAAAAAAGAAGCCACTCCAAGCGAGATTTCCGGCGAAGACATAAAGGCTATGAAGGATTTCCATTCCCTTGACAACGAATTTGTGACGGTAAATTACGGCGAAGCGAAAAAAGCAAACGCCAAAACTTACGACTTAACACTCGACACCGGCGCAATGTTAGGTCTTGTGGCCTCCGTTGCAAAGACCAACGCCAAACCCGAAGAAGCGCAGAATTTAGAAGCCTTGGAACAGTTTGCCAAGACCATGTCGCCTATAAAATACGTCATAACCATCCCTCAAGAAAACAACGAAATAGAGTGCTTCTTAGACCTTACTCCCACGGTAAGAGAGATAGGCGCCGCAGTATTAAAGAGCGAAACCATAGAACCTATGACCAAGGCTATGATAAACGTGATGTTAAACGATGCGGAAGTCACTCTAAACTTTAAGGGGACGAATTTTGACAAAACTTCGACCAAAAAAGTTCCTGACAACATAAAGAAGAACGCAAAAGAATCTACTGACGAGGATAAGAAAAAGAACGGGTGAAAAAATAAACATTCTCTAAGTGCCCGGGAGTGATTACGATGAAGGCTAGAAATCTGGCGCGAAAAAGGTTTCAATCTGGAGCAATAATTAAAAACTATGTGCGGTCATCAGGCTTTGAAAACCGTATTAGCATATTGTCGCAAAGTCGTAAGCGTATTTTAAAACTCAAAGTTGAAAAAACGGATTCGGCAAAAAAATATTTGTCGCAAGACAATGACGTTGCTAAAATTTTAAATTTAGTTATAAAAAAAATCCCCGATTATTTTGATTCCGAAACCTTATTAGTCGATTTTATCGAACATCCTACCGAATGCTCTTCTTTGCTTCGAATAAATGTAGTATGCAACGAGCCTATTGAAGAGTCTTTAAAAAAATTATGGTTATTTGATGACAAATGGTGGTTGGAATTTAAGAGTCCCGGAAAAGATAAAGTCTCTGTGGATGTGATTGCTCGTGATTAAGAGTAAATTCAACTGGAAGCAGTACATTGATTTTGCCGATAAACTTTTGGAAGAATCGTCGGTTGTAAGTGAGCTGCAAATGCGCTGCGGAATAAGTCGCGCATATTACGGAGCATATAACATTGTAGTTGGTTTGCTAGGAGAGGGGAGACTTTTGCGGGGAGCCGGAGGCGAAGGCTCCCACCAAACGCTAATCAATCAATGTAAAAATTACAGCGATGACCGCGACAGACATAACATAAAAATTTGGAGAAATATAGGCGAACACCTTGAGAGGTTAAAAGCCATGAGAGTACGCGCCGACTACTATTCCGATTATTTTGAAGCATCCAATACGTTAAAATGCCTTAATTCAAGTTTTTTCTTCGCCAGAAGAAAAAACTACATACGTCAGCATTTCAACAAGACGTCCGAGAGGCGGGAGATTTAAACTCCCGCCTTTCTTCCAATATAGACCCCCACCTAAGAGGTGGGGGA
>JAGBMX010000110.1 GCA_017634675.1 Selenomonadaceae bacterium
AGGGGAGGCACTAGAACGGGAAATTTCCACTTCACATCCGCAAAAGTGAAAATCAGAGAGCCTCCCCTGAAAGGGGAGGTGCCCGAAGGGCGGAGGGGTTTTCTCTGAAAGGGAAATTTTCGAATTTATGAAACGACCGTGCCTTAAGAAAAATAACAGTTGAAATTTTTCGCAAAAGATGGTAATATAAGCGTAAAGAAAAGCCCCGCTTCGTGGGCGAGGCTTTCGGGCGGCTTCACGATAACCCGCCCCCTAAGGTTTAACACATAGAGAGCCGTCGTTTCATGCGCTTAGCGACGGCTCATTTTTTTATGAGGAGGGTTATGAACATTATCAACGTCAACGCCGATATGTATAAAAAATCATACTCGCTCATGTTATCACCCCCTTTCGGGGGCGAGGAGGCCATCGTTCAGCAACCGCTTGAGCGTATTTTATCATAAAGTTTTCATAAAAGCAACCTTAAATTAGGGTTGCTTTTTTTCTCTGATTTGTTACTATTCACGGGTAATACAACATTGTGATGCAAAAGGCGAATGAGCGCCGTTCACAGTCGACCCCTCCACCGCTTCGCTCTAGTGCCTCCCCTTTCAGGGGAGGCACTAGAGCGAAGGCTTTCCCTTTACATCCACAAAACTAACAATCAGAGAGCCTCTCCTGAAAGGAGAGGTGCCCGAAGGGCGGAGAGGTTGACCATGAAGAGCGCTATTTTTCTTTTTGTACTACCCGTGAATAGTAACTCTGATTTCCGGCGAACGGTCAATAAAATATTTTTCAAAAATGAAGGAATTAACCTGTTTTGTCAAGAATGTATACGGAAAGAAAAAGAAGGGGGGGATAACTTTGAAGGACATCTTAAAGCTTGCAAGAAAGATGTACAGGACAAACAACGCAAGAGAGGCCAGGCGGATGGTGGTGTTTCTGGTGCGTTCGGTGCTCCATAAGAGTCAGATGGACGAGATAGACGAATTTTTTAACGAGAGCGCTTTAAGAAAAGAAGTGGCCGAGAATTATCCCTTCGTATATGAGCAGCCGACCCGCGCTTTTTTTTATGCGGGGGCAGGGTTTGAGGAGAGAAAAAACCTGCTTTTTGAGCATTTTTTATTCTTGGAAAAAACAATGAAACCCAAACAAATAGTTGCTATCTATTCGGAAGAGGAAATATTGCTTCACAAAATAAAATTTGATACGGACGAATTGCGATTTATATTAAGATTTTACCCGGGACTCAGAAAAGAAGGACTGCTTTCTCTTTGTCTCAAGCTAAACGAAAGGGATTTGTACCAGGTGGTGTTTTGGCTTGGAGAAGACAGCGAAAATAAGCCGTCGCTCTTTATAGGAGCGATGCAGGGACCAAACGGAAACGACGCCAAAGATACGGTGAAACGGGTGACAAAGCTGTGCAGTGGCTACCGGACAAAGAACTTGTCGATATTTTTAACAAGAGCCTTCGCAAGAGTTTTCGGCGTTCAAAGGATATACGCCGTAACCAACGGCGGGTATTATGCGAATAATCATATAAGATTGGATAGAAAGTTAAAAACCTCTTTTGAGGATTTTTGGAAAGAGGTAGGGGGCGAGCCTACGGGGGATTCGAGATTTTACGCTTTGCCACTTACGGAGGCGAGAAAATCCGAAAACGAAATCCCAACGAGGAAACGAGCCGTATACAGAAGAAGATTTCAAATGCTTGACGAAGTGGAAGAAAACCTTACAGAAGCATTACAAAAATTAAAAATTAAATAAAACAATCTCTCCGCCGCTAAGTAACAGAGAAAATGCCGAAGTCATAGGTATGTCCAAAACAACTGGCTGGGAGTCCAGAGGGCGAAAGCCCTTTGGTGGGGTCAAGGGGCAACGCCCCTTGTGGGGATGTGGAGAAGCATCGACGCTTTAGCGGCGCTAATGCTTCCCATGCGAAAACGTCCCAAGAGCGCAAGCCGAAGGCGCAGTGCGATTGGATGACGTTGACTGCGGGGCGAAGCCCCAACAAAAGGAACGACATGGAAAAAACTGTAACAATAGCATTAGATGAAAATTATGCGGCGCACGCTGCCGCCGTTATGGCGGGAGTAGCCTTAAACGCCGGAGGGCAAGTCGATTTTTATCTTTTGGGGGATAAATTAAAGGAAGAAACAAAGGAAAAATTAATAGCTACGGGCGAAAAATTTTCGTCGAAAGTTTTTGTCGTCGAGGCGAAAGCGGGAGAATTTTTCGTGAGCGACCATCTGTCAAGGGCCGCATACCTTCGCTTAAAAATTCCGGAACTTTTGCCAAAAACCCTAAAATGCACGGTTTACCTTGATGCGGATTTGCTTGTCATCTCCGATATATCCGAGCTTTTTGAAACGGATTTAGCGGGTAAACCCTTAGGCGCAGCCATTGATTTGGGGATAATGACTTCAAGCAGGCAGATGAAGGAGAAACAAGAGTCGCTGAATATACAAAAATCCGATAAGTATTTTAACAGCGGCGTATTGGTGATAGACCTTGATAAATGGCGAGAAAACAGTTACGCAAGCAAATTGTTGGAGTTGGTTAAACTCAACAGTTTTCGTCATCACGATCAAGACGCGCTTAATATGTTTTTTTATAATAATTGGCATGAAATTCCCCTTTGTTATAACGTTATTCCTCCGATTTACGAAATGCCCCTCAAAGTGGTTTTCAGCAAATACGCAAAAATAGCCGCCGAAGCTCTTAAAACAGCCAAGATAATACATTACGCCGGCGGGCATAAACCTTGGCATTATAACAGAACCGAAGGCTTTAACGATATATACTACGATTATTTGGCAATGACGCCTTTTAAAGTCGGCGCGGTAAAGGAAAATACGTTCCGTAAGCTGAGAGAAAGGTTAAGGCTGTATAGGGGCAAATTTTGGGCAAGTGCGCTTAGTTGATAAAGGAAATAAAATGTCGCAAAAACTAACCATAGTAATTATAGTATATAATGAAGAAAAAAATATAGAAGGCGCTATACTTAGCGCAAGACTTTTTGACGCCGAAATACTTGTGATAGATTCCGCATCTACCGACAACACGAGAAAAATTGCTCAATCTCTTGGGGCAAAAGTCGTTGAAAGCGGTATAGAGAAGGATTTTGCGGCGAAACGCAACCTTGCGAAAGAATATGCGACTACCCCTTGGCTCTTCCATCTTGACGCAGACGAAAGAGTGACGCCTCCCCTTGCCGAAGCCGTGAAAAAAGCTGTTGAAGGCTCTTTTTATCTGTACGAGATAAAAAGAGTCACCACCTCGCTAGGTGGAGCGCATAAATTCGGCTCCCTAAGTCCCGATTATGTGCGGCGATTGATGCCAAAGGAAGCCGAGTGGGTGGGAAAAGTACACGAACACCCGGAGTGCGGATACGAAACCCGCCGCCTCCAAGGCTTTATTACCCATGAGCCTTACGAAAACTGGTCTGCGTGGTTAAAAAAAGTCGAAAACTACACAACCATTTGGGCAAACGACGCGCGTAAAAAAGGCAAAAAGGCCTCCGCCTTAACCCCCTTTTCCCGCGCCGCTTTCGGCTTCGTCAAAATGTACTTCCTTAAAGGCGGTTTCCTAGACGGCGTCTTAGGCCTAAACATGAGCCTCGCTCACGCTTTTTACACTTTTATGAAGTACATTAAGTTAGCGGAATTAAGCGATTAAAGATAGTTTCCTTTCTTTTCTTTTTCTCTTTGTTTGTAAAAAAAGAGAATAAGAAAAGTAACAAAAGAAAATGAGAAAAAAACTTTAATAACTGGTTTAGTGAAAATTGACGGTAAGCGTTAAAACCGGCAGTCAGCGTTTGTTAAAGTTTTTTCTCTCTCTCTTTTTCTTTGCTACTTTCTTTTTCTCTCTCTCTTTTTTACAAAAAAGAGAGAGAGAAAAAGAAAGTAGGAAACTACCCCTTAAAAAGAAGGAGGTGTAAGGATGGCGGTAGAAAAGGCGAATAAGTGGACGTATAAGATGATGTGCGGGTTTGCGCTTACAATATCGTTGTCGATGGCGGCGAGCAATGTATTTTTGGCGTTGTCTGTGCTGGCGTTTTTTTACAGATTATGGTTAAAACACGATGACGTCGTTGAGTTTTACAATAGATACAGTACGATTTTAAAGCTGCTGGGAGTTTTGATTTTAACGGTTGTGGCGTCGTCGCTCCTCTCAAATGAGCCTTCTTACAGCTTAAAAGTAGCGGCGGATTTTTATTTGTACCGCATAATGCCGTTCTTTATAATATGGTTCGTGGCGAAAACCAAAAGGCAATTGTTGATACTCGTTCTCTTAACGTTCGCTTCGATTATGTTCAACTCTTTTGCGGCGATTGGGCAGGTTTACATAGTAGATCATTATACGGTAAACTTTATCGACAGATTTTCGGGGTTGATCCCATATATGGCGGAAGCGACTCAGCTTACCGTAGCGGTGCCTCTGCTTGCTATTGCCGCGGCGCATTATAAAGAGTATAGAGGAATATTGGTCTTTTGTCTTCTCATTCTTATAGCGGCCTTTTTCTTTAACATGACAAGGGGCGCATGGCTCTCCTCCCTTGTTGTCCTTATCATTTTGATATTTGTCTACGGTAAAGACATCAAACCTATAGTTGCAGTGCTGGCGGCGTTTATTTGCTTTGGTTATATTCTTTACTCCAACGTTCCCAAAATAGAAGCGAGGGTCAACACCATAGCCGTTTACAACATAGAAAATACGGAGCGCATGAAGCTCATACGTTCCGCTTACAATATGTGGAATGACAACAAAATCTTCGGTATTGGCTTTGGCCGTTTTAAGCTTGACTACAAAGACAAGTATATGCTTCCGGACGCCACGGAAAAGCATTTGGAACACGCTCACAACAATTTTATGCACGTTTTGGCGGAAACGGGCGTTGTAGGTCTTCTGGCGTTCATCGCCTTTTGGGGTTATCTTTTGGTATTCGCCTTTAAAAAGTGGCGACTCACCAAAAACCCTTACGCCTTCTTTATGTTGGCGTTAATTCTGGCAGTACATCTTCACGGCCTCTCCGAATACACCTTAGGCGCAAGCCGCACAATCAAATTTACCTACTTCGCCCTAGGCATCGCCCTTACGGGAATGGATGAAGAATAAAAAAAGCGACCGTATAGGCCAATGTCATTAAGTTAGGGGTCAGATTTCATTCTGATAATTCTTGTCCTGAAATTGTCAATTAAAATTTTTTTTCACATTAATAAACATTTTTCACACGAACCGGATATAAAGGGCAGAAAGAATTTAAAGGAGGAATTAAAATGTTGAAAAATTTGGAAGGCAAAAAACTCACCGTAGAGCAAATGAAGGATATAGCGGGCGGTTCTTGGGGAGAAAGCTATTTTATCGATTTGAAGAATGCGTACGACAGGAAAATGAAGGGCTTTGAGAACATGGATCCCATGAGCGGAGATACCGCAGTGTACTGTCTCCAAAATTGGGACAGCGTTGTGGGAAATTTAAAGGATATGTTCGCTCGGCACGGAATCGAAATGACGTACAAAGGTAAACCCACCGAAAGCAATATCTATATGTATGAAGGCAAAAAAATCACCTCAGATGAAGCGTGGAAAATCATCGACAGCCATGCGAACGGATAACACGCTGTCGTTTCGTGAAAAATCCCTGTACTTTTCGATAAAAAAAAGCGCCCGCAAAAGGCGCTTTTTTCGTTGTGTGCCCGGCATGGGTATATTCTAATCGGTGAAAGTCCGTAGCCTGCCCTAGTAGTGGGAAAGGCATAGCTGAACACCAAGGGCGTCCATCGTGAGGTGGAGTCTGAAGGAAGGTGTAGGCAAACCTCTGGTCTGAC
>JAGBMX010000111.1 GCA_017634675.1 Selenomonadaceae bacterium
CCCCACCTCTTAGGTGGGGGTCTATATCGGAAGAAAGGCGGGAGTTTAAATCTCCCGCCTCTCGGACGTCTTGTTGAAATGCTGACGTATGTAGTTTTTTCTTCTGGCGAAGAAAAAACTTGAATTAAGGCATTTTAAAAATTGGAAAATTTTTTATTGTGGATTAATGAAAGGAAGGATGTTGTTGAAATTACTAAAAGCAATAACCGTAATGTGTATGATGCTGTCAATTTGTAACGCAGCGTCTGCAAACGAGAACAGAACATCATACGACGGCAAAACGGAATTTATCGAAAGAGACTCATCTTTCAGCGAAAAACCGCCAATATTTACCGACATAATAAAAAAGAATCTTTCGAGGGCAAAATGGGTCATAGGAAATTTTAAAGAAGATATGACGATAGCTTCAAAAATACCTCCCAAAGATGTCAAGATTATGGGAAAAGCCGAAGCTACCGAAGCGGAAATGCTTGCTTTTCTTTTAAAAAATAACCCTAATCCGAAACTTACCTGTACCCCGGAAGAACTCGTGCATTACTATTACATGGAAGCCGAAAGGGAAGGAATACGCCCGGATCTCGCTCTTTGCCAATCGTATAAGGAAACGGGATTTTACAATTACGGCGGCGACGTGCGTCCCCATCAAAACAATTATTGCGGTCTTGGCGCAGTCGGAGGCGGAAGCCGCGGAGCGACGTTTCCCACTCCACAAATAGGCGCAAGGGCGCATATCCAACATATAAAGGTTTACGCTTCAAAGGAGGCTCCCACAACGGAGATTGTAGACCCAAGATACGAATTGGTAAAAACCGTTCGCCAGGATATTTTCGGAAACATTGCGACGTGGATGGGTTTGAACGGCAGATGGGCTGTCCCCGGAACTTACTACGGTCAAGATATAATTAAAAAGTTAAATTACGCATTGTCTCCAAAAGGTAACGAAAAAAATATAGCGTACGGCGACAATCTAATCCGTACAGATCCAAAGGATTATACGGCTTACATATATAGAGGCGTCGCATATTTTAACAATGGGAACGAAAAAAAGGCCGAGAAGGATTTGCTCGCTTCTTCAGCCTTAAAAGAAACTTGGGAAGTATATTATAATTTAGGCGTTTTATACACCAAACAGGGAGAAAGGCGAAAAGCCATAAACGCTTATACAAAAGCCGCGGAAATTTCACCTACGCAGGAAGAGGTTTACTATAACCGGGGTTTATTGTATTGGAAATTAAAAGAATACGATAAAGCGGAGGCAGATTTTGCAAAAACCTTATCCATTAATCCTCATATTGCCGAGATAGCCACTTATAAGGGAATATGCGAAATAAACCTAAAAAAATACGAAGAAGCGTGGGCGGATTTTTATAAAGCGTCGCAAATAAACACAAACAATCCTCTGGTGGAAAAAAATCGACTCATATTGGAAAAATGTGTTCAATAACAAGAATGGGTTTAATGTGGAAAATCAAATTTTCCACATTAAACCCATTTTGCCTATAAGTCCCCGTTGCGTACCGCAAGCTGCCGTAACTCCAAGGTTTAGCGTGAAATTACTCTTTTTCGGCTGATGCAGCCATCCGAGTTCAAATATGCCGCTGTTGCCTTTAAGGCTTGGTGCAACCGTGCTGTATCCCGCTATTGCCGCTTTGGCGTCGCCGTTAAACTCACGCTCGCAGTAGGCTCCGAAATAACCTTTGCTCTCCTCGTTGAAGGCATGGATAATTTTAGCGCCAAGTCTCAGACGATGACTGTTGACTGCGGAAAAGTCGTAAGTTTCGCCTGTGGTTAAACGGGCAGAATCGCCGCCCGTACGGCTATAGAAGTACCTAAGTGAAACATCCAGCTCATTTTTCCCCGTCAGCTTGAACGCCTTGCCTAATCCCAGATGCGCTCCCCAATAATTGCTGCTTGAGTCGTATTTAACGGCAGTTCCCTCATAACCGGTAAAATCACGGGAAGTGTAGTCCGCCTTGGTTCTGCCGATGCGAAGACTGCCCTCGTAATACATTCCTTTCGCATCTTTTTGGCGGAGAAAGATTGACGCGCCCTTGTAATCGTTATCGCCTTCGCCGCGCATATTTTCATAGTAGCTGTCGTATTTGCCTTTGCCGTATTCACCCGCAAATCCGTAAACAAGTTTGCCTTTACTGTTTTTAATTTCTCTGGCTACTCCCAAAATAGCGTTAAATCCGCGACTGTCCACATGAGAGCCGGTATTGTAACGATATTTGCCGCCCTGCATGGCGAAAAAAGCCGACCATTTGCCCTTAGCGGCGGCGTCATCCGACCTAGAGGCGTTTTCTGCCTGAAGCAAACCGTCCGATACCAATAAATCTGCGCCCCTATTCAAAAACGCCGCTTGAGCCGTGCGGGTCTCCACCGGCGATTTTGATTCGTCCGTAGCGGTTGCGTCCCCTAAAACCGCCTGTAATTTGTCTGAATTATTCTCTATGGTGTAGTTGTAATTAAGCGATACACCCTGTTTTAATGTTCCTTCGGTTTGACCGCTGTAGTTGATTTTTCCTTGAGAGGAAATTAGATTTATTGCCTGTCCTTTGGCGATAGACGTGTCGCCCGCCGCTGATACAACTACGTCGGTTCGGGTTAAATCCGTAGCTTCTGCGGCGGTCAACGTAAGCATACTGCTGCCCTCAGTATATGAATATGGCAGTTTAAAAGAAATGGTCTCGAAATTGTAGATATTATTTGCGCTTACGCCGGGAGAGGTAATGCAAAGTTCATTCCCCGTAATGAGATCACCATCGCTTGCAACATTGTATACAAAACCGTCGGTAGCATTTCCCGTAAGGTAAACGCCGCCGCAAACATTCTTCAATCTTGCAGGAAAATTAATTGTAATTTTGTTATCGGTAGCATTGCTTGCGGAATTCATGGTTATGCCGCCGTGAATATAAACTTCGCCGTTTCCCGAACCGCCGCTAAGGGAAACGGTATTGCCCGAAGCGTTTTTTTCAGCAGAAAATCCACCGATTAAAGTCGTTTTGCTGGATATATTGCCGCCTGCGATATTGAGTTTGTTATAATTAGCGTTGCCGGCGCGGGAATAGCCGCCGTAAACCAATCCTCTGCCAGAGGTCGAGACGGAGCCGCCGCTTATATTGACCGTATTATAAAGGGCGTCGCCAGAAAGACTATAGCCGCCGTAAAATTCGGCGTCGCCCTGCTCGTATTCGGTAAACTTGCTCTCATACATCTTTTCGTCCGACGGAATGGAAGCGACTTCGCCGCCCGAGAGATTTACCGTATTATACCGCGCGTTACCGTTATCCGCCTTGCCGCCCCATATTAAAGCCCTATATCCTCCGATAGAGCCGCCTGTCACTCTGACGGTATTGTAATCGGTGTTGCCCGTGCTGTAACCGCGCCCGCCGAAGATGTAAACACCCTTTTCAAATGCGCCGCCGTTGATAGTGACTTTGTTTTTCACCGAATCGCTGCCGTCATAGCCAAGCCCGGGTGCAATATACGTATAGCCTTGAAATGTTCCATTATTTATCGTAGTGTAATTATCGGATGCGACATAGCCTTTCCCTGTGGCTTTGCCCGCATATATGCCGGCAGCTTGCCAAGTGCCGGATTCATTGACAAAATTACCGTTATTGATAATAATTCCGTTGCCTGTCGCGCTGCCGCTATTTTCCGTCATTCCCCCGTAAAAATAGTTGGAGTATTTACCTGAGCCGGACGAGGTATCGCCGTTAACCGTATAAGTACCGCCGTTTACCGTAAGGAGGTTGTTAGACGCTGTACCGTCCTTGGTATAAGCGGTATAGAACCATTGATGACCGCCGTAATGACGATAATCATTATTCAAAATCCAGTTTATGCCGGTGATATTGCCCGTATTATTGCCGTCTCCCGAACCGTAATATATCTTATCCTCCGCAACGGCTACACCGGAAGCTGACAGCCAGCTTAACGCAACCGCCGCCAGCAAAGACGCCAGTTTTTTATTCATTTAATCTCTCTCCTTTTGGTTCTTTATGAAATTGAAATTACATTTGCGAGAAATTCTTCGTAGATACAACATACATTTTCTATTCAATGTTTTACCTGAATTTCCTGCAAGAATTACGACTAAATTTATGAAACGATTGTGTAAAATTATTTACCCAAACTTGTCGCAACCTCGTTTTTTGTGTTATACTGTTACGGTAGTTTTCAATAAATATCGAAAGGTGATACTATGTTTAACTATAGAACGGGACTTTCCGAGCGCCCTCAATATGATGTTGTGGAAAAACCTTGGCGCATCAAGGTAAACGCCAATGAAACCAATATGAATTTACCGCCCCTCGTGTTCGAAAGGGTCATGGCAAGACTCTCTCATGTGGCTTTCAATCGTTATCCCAATGAAGAAGAAGATTTGCTGAAAGAAGCTATTGCAAATAGTTACGCTCTTACAAAGCAAAATGTTTTGTTGGGCGGCGGCTCTAGCGAGATTATAGAAAAACTTTTTTATTCCTTTGGCGGTGATGGAAAATCCATTGTTTACCCCATGCCCTCTTTTTCAATGTATCATATCTACGCTTATGCGGCAGATGCAAAGGGAGTCGCCGTACCTTTGGAGGAAGATTATTCGTTTAATGACAAAGAGTTTATCGAAGCTGTAAACCAAAACAACGCATCGCTTGCGGTATTGTGCAATCCCAACAATCCCACAGGCGGCGGCGTTTCGGTTGAAACAATAGAAAACATAGTAAAAAGCATATCCTGCCCATTCTTGGTTGACGAAGCATATATGGAATTTTACGGCAAAAGCGCAACGCCGTTACTAAAGAAATATCCCAATCTCTTAATAGCCCGTACATTTTCGAAGGCGTATGGGCTTGCCGCTACAAGGGTAGGTTATCTTTTGGGAGACGAAAAAATAATTGATATGGTAAGCAGAAGTTTTATGCCGTACCATATGAACGTGCTTTCCCTTGTTACGGCGGATATAGTTTATCAAATGCGCCACGAATACGAGCCGCGAATCGCAATGATAATCTCCGAAAGGAAACGGGTTGCGGCGGAACTTGCTAAGATAGACAAAATAAAGGTTTACCCGTCGGAAACCAATTTCATTCTTGTAAAATGCGATAATGGCGAGGCTTTGAACGAGGCTTTTATAAAAAGAAATATCGGAGTCAGAAGTTTCGGTAAGGCGAAAAATCTTGAAAATTGCCTTAGGATTTCCATGGGACTTCGAGAGGAAAACGACGAAATAATAAACGTGGTAAAACTTTTCAGCGAGGGGCGCGACTAAATGAGAATCGGCAAAATAGAGCGTAAGACGAAGGAAACGCAAATCGAAGTATCCTTAAATCTTGACGGTGAGGGCAAAAGCGATATAGACAGCGGCATCGGTTTTTTCGATCATATGCTGACGCTTTTTGCCGCCCACGGTTGTTTCGATTTGACGGTAAAATGCCAAGGAGATATTGGAGTTGACGGGCATCATACGGTTGAGGACATTGGAATAGCTTTAGGCGACGCTTTTTTGGAAGCTGTCGGAAATCGCGCCGGCATAAACCGTTACGGCACCTTTTACCTTCCTATGGATGAGGCGTTAGCCTTTGTATCGCTTGATTTAAGCAATCGCCCCTATCTCGTTTACGACGGCGGCGAGATGGCTCCCATGATTGGCGCATTTGACACGGAACTTGTGGAGGAATTTTTGCGAGCCTTTGCGGTTCACGGAGGCATTACCCTTCACGCTAAAGTTTTATACGGAAACAATTCACACCACAAAGTCGAAGCCTTGTTTAAAGCCTTGGGTCACGCTCTTAGAATTGCGACTGAAAAAGATTTGAGAGCGACTGGTATTCCTTCAACGAAGGGAGTGTTGTGATGATAGCTGTTATTGATTACGGCGTAGGAAACTTGTTCAGCGTTGAAAAAGCCTTAATAGCATCCGGCGGAGAAGTTGCGGTTACAAACAACGCAGATACGATAAAAAACGCCGATAAACTGGTGCTGCCCGGAGTGGGAGCGTTTGGCGACTGCATGAAGCAGCTTGAAGCGACTAATTTGGTGGATACTGTAAAAAATGAGGTTGCGAAGGGAAAACCGCTGCTCGGAATCTGCGTCGGATTGCAGCTTTTGTTTGAAGAGAGCGAGGAAAGCGAAGGAGTTCGAGGTTTGGCGTTACTTCCCGGGAAAATAAAAAAAATAGACGCTACGGGAGAAAAAATTCCCCACATGGGTTGGAATTCTCTTGATATAAGCGAAAACACAGGGAAAACAAATCTATTTAACGGACTTTCTTCAAATCCGTATGTATATTTTGTCCACAGTTTTCATGCGGTATGCGAGCCGTCTTTAATCTCTGCGACTTGCGATTACGGCGGTAAGATAACTGCCGCAGTTCAAAAGGAGAACATTGTCGCTACTCAGTTTCATCCCGAAAAATCAGGGGATGTGGGCATTAATATACTAAAAAATTTTGTCGAGGGATAATATATGAAAATTTTACCTGCAATAGATATCAGAGGCGGCAAATGCGTTCGACTCTTTAAAGGGGATTTTGAAAAGGAGACCGTATTTTCCGATTTTCCCTTTGAAATGGCGCAAAAATGGGAAAGTCAGGGCGGCGAATTTTTGCATTTGGTGGATCTTGACGGCGCAAGAGCCGGTAAACCGCAAAATTTAACCGCAGTAAAAGAAATTCTGGCGAACATAAAAATTCCCACAGAACTTGGCGGCGGTATTCGCAAAACGGCGCATATAGAAGAAGTTTTAAACTTGGGCATATCGAGGGTGATTTTAGGCTCCGTTGCGGTAAGAAATCCCGCTCTTATAAGGGAATCCTGCAAGAATTTCGGCGGCGATAAGGTAGTTGTGGGAATCGACGCCAAAAACGGCGTTGTAGCGGTTGACGGTTGGGGAGTTTCCGGAGACATCGAAGCCGTCGAACTCGCCCTCCGTATGAAAGATGCGGGAGTCACCACGATAATATATACGGATATAAGCCGCGACGGTACTCTTACCGGAGTAAACGCCAAAGAAACCGCAAATATCGCAAAAAAAAGCGGGTTAAAAGTGATAGCCTCCGGCGGCGTAAGCTCAATAGAAGACATTCGCCTTTTAAAGCAATATGAATCCGACGGCATTGAAGGGGTTATAGTGGGAAAATCCATATATACCGGCGCTCTTGATTTAAGCGAAGCCATAGCCGTTGCGAAAGGAGGCGCATGATGCATACAAAAAGAATAATTCCATGTCTGGACGTAAAAGACGGTCGGGTAGTAAAGGGTACAAACTTCGTGGGGCTTAGGGACGCAGGGGATCCTGTGGAACTTGCTTCCCGCTACGATGCGGAGCGCGCCGACGAACTTGTATTTTTGGACATTACAGCTTCAAGCGACAAGCGAAACATTATGATAGACGTCGCAAAATCCTGCGCTGCCGAAGTTTTTATCCCCTTTACGGTGGGAGGCGGTATTCGCAACGTTACGGATATGCGAAATATGTTAAAAGCGGGCGCGGACAAAATTTCACTTAACAGCGCAGCGGTAAAAGAGCCAGCTTTGTTATCCGAAGGCGCAAAGCGTTTCGGGCGACAATGCGTGGTGCTTGCCGTAGACGCAAAGAGAACCGGCGAAAGTTGGGAGGTTTACATAAACGGCGGTCGCACGCCTACTGGACTTGACGCTATTGATTGGGTAAAAAAAGCCGTGTCCTTGGGCGCGGGTGAAATTCTCTTAACCAGTATGGACGCAGACGGCACCAAGGACGGTTATGACATTGCCCTCACAAGAACCGTGGCTGATGCTGTGGAAGTCCCTGTGATAGCCTCGGGAGGAGCCGGAGAGCTTAGTCATTTTAGCGAAGTATTAAAAGAAGGAAAAGCAGACGCTGTGTTGGCGGCTTCTGTTTTCCACTATGGAAAATTCTCTGTTCGAGAAGTAAAGGAGTATTTGAAAGCGCAAGGCGTGGAGGTGCGTTTCTAATGGAAAAATCTGTTGACATTTCAATGGTAAAATTTGACGAAAAAGGTCTTGTACCCGCTATTGTTCAAGAAGAAAACGGCGAAGTGTTAATGCTTGCCTACATGAACGAGGAATCCTTAAAAAAGACCATCGAAACGGGGCTTACATGGTTTTTTTCAAGGAGCCGCAACAAGCTTTGGCAAAAAGGCGAAACCTCGGGCAATATACAGGAAGTAAAGGAAATCTCCTACGACTGCGACGGAGATACCCTTTTAGTCCGCGTACATCAAAGGGGCGTCGCTTGCCATACCGGCAGTTATTCGTGTTTCAGAGACAGAAAACTCATGGGCGAAACCAACCATATCGCCTTGGTAGATGAGAAACCCGAAAATTCACTCGCTATAGTGTTAAACGATCTATACAACGTAATTCAAGATAGGCTGCTTAATCCTGTTCCCGGTTCATATACCAACTACCTCTTTGAAAAAGGTCAGGACAAGATTTTAAAGAAGGTAGGAGAAGAAGCGGTTGAAACCGTTATCGCCTCAAAGAACATGAAAAAAGAGGACGTCCTGTACGAAATGGGCGACCTCTGGTATCATTGCCTAGTTCTTCTGGCGTTCCACAAATTAACGCCTGATGAACTTTTAGCCGAACTTATGGGCAGAAGAAAAGGCGGCAACTATCATAAATTTGAAGGAAAAACGGGCGAAAGACCCGATATGTGACGATAAATTTTGTGTTTTGCCTCCCCGCCCTTCGGGCGGGGAGGCAAAATATTTGCGTCGTTTACTGTGAGATTTTAGGGTAAATCAAAAGGATTTGCGAGTTTCGCAAATCCTTTTTTAGTATTCGACCTTTAACAAGTACAGACCGCCGGGCGGAGCGGTAGGGCTTGCCAATGTCCTGTCTTTAGCGTCGAATATTTCCTTGAATTTTGTTAAATTCATGCGACCGCTTCCAAGAGTTACGAGTGTGCCTATCATATTTCTGACCATATGGTATAAGAAGCCGTTGCCGTAGAATGAAATTTCCAATATATCGTCTTTTACCTTCAAAGACGTTTCGTAAATTTCGCGGACGGGACTCATGGGAGCGCCGCCGGCGGCCCTGAAACTAGAAAAATCATGAACTCCCTCTAAAAGTTCTAGAGCTTCTTCAATAATTTCCAAATTTAAATTTTCCCTGACATACCATGTATAATTTCTAAGGAAGGGATTGGGGAATTTTCCGCATTGAATTTTATAAAGATATGTTTTAGCCTTTGCGCTGTGCCGTGCGCTAAAATTCATATCCGCTTCCCAAGCGTTCGTCACTATAATATCTTTCGGCAAAAGGCTGTTTGCCGCATAAGGTATCTTATCCGTCGGAATTTTGCCGGATGTAAAAAAATTTACGACCTGCTCTAAAGCGTGTACCCCCGTATCCGTGCGCCCGGCAGCGGCAAGTTCGACAGTTTCGCCAAAAAGCTGAGAGAGCTTTTCCTCCAAAACATTTTGTACCGCCACGGCGTTATTCTGCCTTTGAAAACCATGATAGCCGGTTCCGTCATAAGCTATTGAAAGAACTATATTCCGTCCCCGTCGCTTCATCTCTTCTATATGTTCTCTTTTCATGCGCTTTTCTTTCTTTCACAATGTTTAATGAGAGTAAAACTGTAAAAATATATTGCATATTATAAAAACTGTTATAAAAGCTATCGCCAAATAATCATTGCCGTTCATACGGCTTTGCTTGCGCTTACCTCTGTTTTCATTATAACATCTAGCTTCCAATGCAAAAGATAAATCTTCGGCTCTTTGAAACGTCAAGAGCATGAGAGGAAACACTATTGCGCCCATATTTTTTATGCGTCTGAAAATGCCGCCTTCATCAAAATAGATTCCTCTTGATTTTTGCGCTTTTACAATCTGCTCGTATTCGTGAATTGTGGTGGGTACAAATCTAAAGGCAAGACTGATTGTCATTGCGGCATAATGGGGGGATATATTAACGAGTTTAAGAGGTTTCAAAATGTCTTCCACAGCGTCTGTTAAAGCCACAGTCTTTGTAGTCAGCGTCAAAAAAGAGGAAAGCAAGATAAAAAGAGCGAACCTATAAGCCATTACGAATCCCGTTACAGCGCCCTCTTTAGTAGCGGATATTTTAAATATGGAAAAGAGTATTTCTCCTTCGTGAAAAAAGGGGTTCAGCAAAAGAGTGAAGGCTAAAATCCACCATACCGGTTTTAACGATATAATAAGGCTTTTAAAAGGAATTTTTGAAATACGCGCTAAAAATAAAATCAACGCGGTATAAGTGGGAAAGGTTACTTTATAGTCAAAAATAAACAATGAAAAAACAAGCGGGACAATCAGCATGAGTTTTATTTTTGGATCTGTTCTGTGAAGGACGGAATTGCCGTCTATGTATTGACCCAACGTTATATTCATGGCGTCACCCGTTCACGGCGGAAACTATGCGGTTAACTCCTTCCTCTTCCGAAAGAGCGTCGCTTTCTATGTCGATTCCGCAACTTTTTAATCTATCCAAAAATTCCCAGATTTTCGGTCTTTTAAGTCCCGCTGTTTTTAACAATTCCTTATCGGAAAAAACATTGTATACGCTGTCTGCAACAATCAATCTGCCATCCTTCATAACAATCATCTTATGGGCGATTTCAGCAATATTTTCCATACTGTGAGATATAAACAAAATTGTTGAGTTTTCTTCTCTGTTTAATTTCAACATTAAATTTAAAATATCCCTCTGACCTTTAGCGTCAAGACCTACCATTGGCTCGTCCAAAATAAGATATTTGGGGGAAAACGCCAAAATTCCCGCTATGGCGACGCGTCTCTTTTCGCCGCCGCTTAAATTGTACGGAGGACGATTTTTCATGTTTTTATTAAGTCCCACAAGTTCCATGGCGCGATTTACTCTTTCTTCCACCGTTTTTTTTGAAAACATCATTTCTTTGGGGGCAAAAGCTATATCCCTTTCCACCGTCTCCTCAAAAAGCTGATATTCGGCGTATTGGAACACCATGCCTATTTTCCTTTTTGCTTCCCTTGCCAAACGAGATTCTTCCCTATTCCTCACTCCATATATATCAACGCCGTCAACAGTGACTTGCCCGCGACTTGGTCGACTTAGTCCAGCTATAACTTCTGCAAGCGTAGACTTTCCCGAACCGGTTTTGCCCGCAATTCCTATGATTTCCCCTTCTTTTATAGATAAATTTATGTCAAAAAGCGATTGATGCGGCGTAATCAGATTGTCATCATAAAAAAAATCCACATTCTTAATTTCTATTCCCATATCCTTCACTGAAAATGCCTTTCAGTTCTTGCAACAACCTTTCTTCCGTGTAAATCCCGACGGATAAGCTTACTCCCCGTTTTCTTAACATTTCGGCTACTCTATAGGCAAAAGGGTATTTTAAATTCAGATTGTTTAACTTGCAATTTTGGGCAAACAATTCTTTTGGATTAGATATGGCGACAATTTTACCGTTATCCAAAACAATAGCTTTGTCCGCCTCCAAAATTTCTTCTGTAAAATGGGTTATATAAATAATTGTTATACCATTTTTCTTGTTTAAATCCAAAATAGTTTGAAAAACTTCTTTACGGGACTCAGGATCAAGCATTGTGGTAGCTTCGTCCAATATTAGGGCAACAGTATTCATGGCAAGCGCTCCGGCTATGGCGACTTTTTGTTTCTGACCTCCGGAAAGAGTATACGAAGGCGTTTTCCGTTTATCCAAAAGACCTACAGTTTCAAGTGAAGAAATAATTCGTCGTTCTATTTCCTCGCTGTCTACGTTAAGATTTTCCGGACCAAACGCCACATCGTCTTCAACCATAGCGGCCACTATTTGGTTATCCGGATTTTGAAATACGATTCCGATTTTTTTGCGTATTTCTTTGCCCGTTTCCGCATTTTTCGTATTTAACCCCATAACCGTAACTTCGCCGCTACTTGGCAACAATAAACCGTTCATAAGTTTTGCAAGGGTGGATTTGCCGGAACCGTTCGACCCCAACACAGCGACAAAATCTCCTTTTTCTATCGTAAAATTTATATCGGATAAAATACTTACGCCGCCGGTTGCATACGAAACGTCATGAAATTCGATAAACGCCAACTTTTCCACCTCTCGCAAAAGTAGTCGTGAAAAAGACTAATCCCTTCTCAACTTCTTCCCTAAATCATCGAAGAAAGATTTTGTAATTCGTCCGAAAATACCCCTCTCGCCGTTTTTGGAATCATCCCTAAGACGAAGTTCATCCCTTGCCATGACCCGCTTCCCCGTTTTTGCGTCAAATACGCCGAAACGCACGCGAACGGTTGACGTATAAATGGTTCTCGGCGGATGATTGACCGGCACCGTAACCGTATACTTATCCTCATAAGTCGAGCCGTCGGAATGTCTGTAAGTTCTTGTCATTGTCTTGTTTTCCCATGTGGTGTATCCGGGACGCACATAAAAATCATCGTGCCAATCAAGAAGCTCGCCTATTACATACAAATCTGCGCCTTCTACGGGATGCCCGATATTTGCCGGAGCCGTAGGCCTAACTATCTCAAACTTAGGACGCTGAGCGTTTTTCATATAATCTTCTTTTAAAAGCTCTTCCATAATGTCGTTTGGAAGAGATCTTTTATCTACAATAGAAAGATCGTAGACCATGATTTTTTTCGCCAGCTTAAAATTAAAGTCCTTATCAACCCAATCGGTTTTCTCCGCCCTTGCAGGCGCAATGACCAAATTCAGAATGAAGACCGTCATCGCCAAAAATGAAAGTATTTTCTTCATATTCTTCTCCTACCTTTTAAAGCTTTGGGCTTACCCAAAATTTCCGCTAAGATTATGCCTTCTCTTACCTTATCCTTAGATATGGCGAAGGTTTTTCTTTCGATTGATGCGGATTTTATCGAAGTGTCTTTGCTTTCCTTGCTGCGCTTTTCTTTCTCCTCCGCTGTATTCAAATATTTTAAATACGGATTATCTTTGGGTTCTTCCTTGTAGACTTCGTCTAAATCTAAAGACGGTTCCGGCTCGTCTTTGGGAGCGCCTTCTATTTTAGGTATATCAAAATCAAAGGGGTTATCATACGGCGGAAGCTTTGTATCGGTCGGCGCAGGGATTCGTTCCGCCTTCCTTTTTTTTCGCTTCTTCTCGTTCGCCTTGTCGGAAATAAGTGAGCCTATAACATAAAGCACGATTATGAGTATGAGATTTTCCATACTATCGCCCCTTACTTGCCGTTTTTAAAATTTGCGTCCCGTCCTGTTATGGAATTTCTCATATCTGTATCGGCTTGGATATTGTTTAAATTGTAATAATCCATTACGCCTAATTTGCCCTCGCGAAGCGCCGCCGCCATTGCATGAGGTACTTCCGCTTGCGCCTCCACAACTTTTGCTTCCATTTCCTGAGTATAAGCTTTCATTTCCTGTTCTTTAGCCACAGCCATAGCGCGACGTTCCTCGGCCTTTGCCTGCGCTATGCGTTTATCGGCTTCCGCTTGATCCGTTTGAAGTTCTGCGCCGATATTTCTTCCCACATCAACATCCGCAATATCAATAGAGAGTATCTCAAATGCGGTGCCTGCGTCAAGACCTTTGCCAAGCACGGTTTTTGAAATATCATCAGGGTTTGCCAAAACATCCGTATGCATTTCCGAAGAACCGACCGTTGTGACAATACCTTCCCCTACCCTAGCTATAATAGTAGGCTCTCCTGCGCCGCCCACCAAACGATCTATGTTTGCCCGGACTGTAACTCTTGCCTTTATTTTAAGTTCTATACCGTTTTTAGCCACAGCTGAAACGATTGGAGTTTCTATAACTTTCGGATTAACGCTCATCTGCACGGCTTCAAGCACATCGCGTCCGGCAAGATCTATAGCCGCAGAACGTTCAAAAGGAAGTGGTATCTCCGCTCTATGAGAAGCGATAAGCGCATCCACAACTTTATCAACATTTCCCCCCGCAAGATAATGAGCTTCAAGTTGATTAACCGAAACATCCAAACCCGCTTTGTTAGCTTTTATAAGAGGAAGAATAATTTTTCCTGGCGGTACGCGACGCATACGCATACCCACAAGAGTGATAATACTAACGTGCACGCCCGCCGCAAGAGCCGAAATCCAAAGCCCCAACGGCACGAAATGCAAAAAAATCATAATTCCTACAATTGCTAAAAATACCAAAATGCCCAATTCCATTAAAACTCATCCACCTTTCTAACAACTACTCGATTGCCGTTTACGGCCACCACTTCAACAAGTTCGCCTTTTTTTATATATGCGCCTTCCGACACAACGTCTACCGGGTTGTTATCTATAAATACAGCTCCGGCAGGACGAAGTTCGCCTATTACCTTTCCCCTTTTTCCGATTAAATATTCCCGTCCCTCTGCGCTGGTATAGCCCTCGTCCTTTGTGGAGCGTTTGAAGAGCACGAGTTCGTTTAAAAATTTACTTTTCGCCATCATTTTTATGAAATAAACGAGTAACACCACTAAGACGATAGATATTGCAACCGCAATGTAAAGAGCGTTTTCGCCGCCAAAGAGGAAAGCTATCCCATAAACAAAAGCGGCTAAAATTTCCATAACAAAGTCCTCCCTCCCCCTTTATACTAAAAAGCACCCACGAAAATCGCGGGTGCAACATTTAGCCTCTAAACTTGCGCTTTCTTGCTGCTTCGGACTTCTTCTTCCTGCGAACGCTAGGCTTTTCATAGTGTTCGCGTTTTCTTACCTCAGCCAGAGTGCCGGCTTTTTGGCAGGTGCGCTTGAAGCGACGGAGGGCACTGTCAATGGATTCGTTCTTTCCTACTTTAACTTCGTTTGCCATGTATCTTCCCTCCCTCCGAAATTTTATCGGTACGCTTTGCAAATTACAAAACTACTTCTGAATTATACAATAAATTTGAAATTTTGTCAAATTTCACGTCAAAAACTCTGCGGCCGTTTAATAAAAATTTGTAACTAGATATAAAAAGTTAAATAGTGCCGTTCATGGTCGACATCTCCACCGCTATGCGGTCTTCCTCCCCCTTTCAGGGGAGGCAACTAAAACAGAAAATTTTTCTTTAGCCATAACAGTAGCAATCAGAGTGCCTCCATGGAAGGGGGAGTTGCTCGAAGGGCAGAGAAGCGGCAACGTTGCCTTGGGCGCATACTTTTTATAAACAACGAAAAATTCAAACCATGAATAGCAACAAAACTATTCAATGGATCTCGTCGAGAACTGATCCCTTAAGATTACGTCGTGCGAACCGCCTTCCACAATGCTTGTTGCGGACACAAGCGTAAGCTTCGCTTTATCCCTAAAATCCTGAAGATTGAGCGCGCCGCAGTTGCACATGGTGGAGCGGATTTTGGACAATGTAATGTTTACGTTGTCCTTTAAAGAGCCTGCATAAGGCACATAAGAATCCACGCCTTCCTCAAAGGAAAGCTTCTTTGCGCCGCCTAAGTCGTAACGCTGCCAGTTGCGGGCGCGGTTGGAACCTTCGCCCCAATACTCTTTATAATATGTGCCGTTAATGCGAACCTTTGCGGAGGGGCTTTCGTCAAAGCGTGAGAAATATCTGCCGAGCATGAGGAAATCAGCGCCCATAGCAAGAGCAAGCGTCATGTGATAATCGTGTACAATGCCTCCGTCGGAGCAAACGGGTATATATACGCCGGTTTCTCTGTAGTATTCATCGCGCGCGTTGCAAACGTCAATCAACGCCGTGGCTTGACCTCTGCCTATTCCCTTTGTTTCTCTCGTTATGCAAATGGAGCCGCCGCCTATGCCGACTTTTATAAAATCAGCGCCTGCGTCCGCCAAAAATCTGAATCCTTCCGCATCAACCACGTTGCCTGCGCCGACTTTTACATCTTCGCCGAAATTTTCATGGATATATTTTAAGGTTATCTTCTGCCATTCGGAAAAACCCTCGGAGGAATCAATACAGAGCGCATCCGCCCCCGCGGCAATCAAAGCCGGCACTCTCTCTTCGTAATCTCTTGTGTTTATTCCCGCACCAACTATATAGCGCTTATGCTCATCAATTAGTTCCAGCTCGTTCTCTTTGTTGTCGGTATAGTCCTTGCGGAAAACCATGTAACGGAGCCTTTGGTTTTTATCCACAAGCGGCAGCATATTAAGCTTGTGTTCCCAAATCATATCGTTCGCCATGGAAAGCGTAGTGGTTTCAGCATCCGCATGAACCAACTTTTCAAACGGCGTCATAAAAGTAGCGGCTTCTTCTTCACCCGTCATCCTGGTTATTCTGTAATCGCGACTTGTCACTATCCCCAAGAGTTTTCCGGTAGCAGTGCCGTCGTCCGTCACCGCCATGGTGGAATGACCTGTTTTTTCCAAAAGCTCCAATATCTCTTTTAACTTCGTTGTAGGGCGAATATTTGAATCGCTGCTTACAAAGCCGGATTTATAATTTTTAACCCTTCGCACCATAGCCGCCTCGTCCGCCGCAGACTGCGAACCGTAAACAAAAGCCACGCCGCCTTCTTTTGCGAGAGCTATCGCCATGGTATCGTTCGACACCGCCTGCATTATGGCGCTTGTCATAGGAATATTCATGGAAAGAGCCGGCTCTTCGCCACGCCTGAATTTTACCAAAGGAGTTCTAAGAGAAACATTCGCCGGTATGCAGTCTACGCTGGAATACCCCGGCACTAAAAGATATTCGCCAAAAGTGTGGGAGGGCTCTTCAAAATAATACGCCATGAAAATCCTTCTTTCGTAAAACATTACAGTCGGAGCGCTGCCCCGAACCCCGCAAGGGCTACGCCCTTTGCGGGTATTTTTATTTATTATAATACGGCATCAAATATTTCTTATGATGCCGTATGCTACCAAAATAATAATTGTTGTTATTGCTATTTTGTTGTAAGTTTTATTGTGTTGTCGATTATTTGTTCTATATATTTCATCTTGGACTATAAGCCAAAAAATAACCGGTAAAAGGACAAACAGAAAGGGATTTGCGTGAAACGCTCCGCAAAAATCGAAAACTGAGAGACATAAAAACAATGTGGTAACGCCGCAACCCGGGCAATAATACCCTGTAATGGCGCGGATGGGACATTCAATAGAAATTCCCGTGATTTTCACCCACATTAAATATAAAACTCCTATAAAGGCGCATTTGACGTAAGGTTTAAAAAGTTTAAGCGTAGACGGGATACTGTTTTCCATTATGGTTGTCATGGTCGATTATATCGTTAATACTGCTTTGAATTATAGCAATTTTCAAAATTACTAACAGTAACCACAACAAGAAAACCATCCCTTGCAATCAGATGGTGTAACTAAAGCAAGAGCATGTGCAACAGCTTCTGGAAGAAGTTTTTTTACTCTAACTTTACATTTACGAAGATAATTTTTCATTTTTGACCACATTTTTTCTATAGGATTAAAATCTGGACTATATGGGGGCAAAAATACAACAGTTGCGCCGCCAGCACAAATAAGCTCGCTTACAGTGCTGGCTTTATGTACCTTTAAATTGTCCATAATAACAATATCGCCAATCTGTAGCGTAGGAACTAGCGTATTTTTTATATATTCCACAAAAGATTCAGTTTTCATAGCGCCTTCTATTACTTCGTAGGCATAAGTACCATCTAAACGTATAGAAGATACAATGGTTGTATTTTTAGGGGTATTACAAGGTACTTTATCTACAACTCTAGTTTTTCCAATAGAACGGCCATAACGACGCGTCATATTTGTATTGATGCCACTTTCATCCAAAAATACGAGCCTACTACAATCAGCTTCAGAGGCGAATTTCTGCCACTCCTCTCTCTTTTCCTTCACATCGGGGACGCTCCTGTTCAGAAGCATGAATCACCTTCTTTTTAAGAGAATATCCCAATTTACGTATAGCACGGCTAAGTGTTGATTCACTACAATCTAACTCAAGTTCTTCTATAATGCCCAATAGAGTAATATCAGGTTTTTGCTTGAGTAATTTGTCTATTTGTTGAATTTGCTCTTCATTCAATTTTGATTTTCTTCCACGTTCTGAAGTTCGCAATTCAACTGAACCTGTAGTACGTTTTTGTGCTACAAGTCTGTATACCGTACGTTCTTTTACGTCAAATACGGTTGCTAAATATTTGGCATTTCCATATTTTTCATAAGCATTTACCAAGAGATTACGAGCTTCATTTCCTAACATTTTTATCACCCTATTATATTATCTCATATTTTAGATGATGTGTAAATATAGAATGTTTTTATTTTTGCAAATTGCTCTAAGGCTTCTGAAACAATGGCAAGCCCAAAAACCGAAAGCACGATATAAATTATGCCCGCGCTGTTTTCCGCGCGCATACCGCGAACTTCCTTGGCTTCCGAAATACTCTCTCCCATTTTGTAAAGCCAATAAAGAAGATACAGACCGCAGGTTATCAGCGAAAAAAGCACCACCAAACCGCCTGAAGCCGTGGTTTGTCGTCCCACAAGCCTATGAACGTCTTCCGTCATTGTATAGAGCCAATATAATCCATAAATGCCGAAGGTGACGATGGAAAGTACAATCGCTAAAGCTATGTTTCTCTTTTCCACAATATTTACCTCCAAAACAATTTAACAACAAGCGAAAATAATATTGTTGCAAATATACTATAAAGAGTGGGTTATGTCAATGTTTTTACAAAAAAATAAAAAAACTTGGCGCCGAATCAGTCGTTACTATTCACGGATAGTAAAAAGAATGAGGAAAAAGGTTAAATAGTGCTTTTCACAGTCAACCTCTCCACCGCTTCGCAGTCCCCCTCCCCTTTCAGGGGAGGCACTAGTGAGGAAACTTTTCTCAATATGAAGTCGCATAAGTGAAATCAGAGAGCCTCCCCTGAAAGGGGAGGTGCCCGAAGGGCGGAGGGGTTGACCATGAAGAACACTATTTTTCTTTTTGCGCCATCCGTAAATAATAACAATCAGTCTACAAAGCTTTTCATCCGTTCATGTTTGTAATTAGCACGCTGTCACTATTACCGGTTCTACAAAAGTTCGGCATCTCTTTTATGATTTGAACCGTCTTCCTCGTCCCCGTTCTCACATCATCAAACGCCTTCCATCCGAGTTTCTGCAATTTCTTCGTATCCATCACGCCCACTGACACTTTGGAAAATCCCGCCGATTCCCGCTCATCCGGAAAATCAAAAACAACTTTTCTGCCCACAGAGTCGGCAATGTTTTCCGTAATTTCTTTAAGCGTAATTGCGCCGTTCATATCCGCAACGTTATACGCTTCGCCGCATTTTCCCAAAAACATCGTATACAAAATACCCGACACGGCATCGGCAACATAACAATAAGAATACCGCTGCTCTCCCTTGCTCTTCAAAACGATGTCCTCTCCATGCGCCCCGTTCATAATAAATTGTGACATTGCCTTGCTGTCGTTCAATCGCATGGTGGAGCCATATACTCTGGAAAGACGCGGAATCACGATGTCCATACCGTATTTTCCAATATATGCGTTGCACAGAGCCTCCCCCGCTCGTTTCCCTTCGGGGTATGCGGCGCGAAACTGGTTGCAATCTAGATAACCGCAATATTTTTCGTCAAACATATCGTCAGGATTCCACGCCTGTCCGTAAATCTCTACCGATGAAAGAAACACAAATCTTTCGATTTTCGTTTGTCTCGCATATTCCAAAAGGCGATACGTTCCCAAAATATTCGTTGTCAAAGATCCGACGGGATCGTCGGCGTAAAGCCGTGGATGCGTATTGCTGGCGGCGTGCACTATATAATCCGCATGAACATCTATCGAGAGCGGTTCATTGATGTCGGCGCAATAAAAGGAAAATTTTTCATTTTCCCAATAATCGGCAAATCGCTCTTTCGCCTTTTCTTCACTACGCCCCACGGTAATAATTGTGACATCCAAATCGTCGGCAACATTCTTCTCCATAAGTACATCCGCCAAGAATGTGCCAATGAGTCCGCTGGCTCCGGTTATCATAACTCTTTTATTTTCCAATTTTTCCCATGGAAGAGGCAAATTTATCGTCCGTTTTATATCGTCAATATACAAGTTTGATGAGATGTACAATTGTGTCGCCCCTTTTCTTGACTAAGAAAATATAAAATGATAGAATAAATAAAGGCCATGAAAGGAGAAGCTTTTTATGAATACTGCGATTATTGAACAAAAATTGACATTAGTGCCCGATGAATACTTAAATGAAATTTCAGAATACATAGATTTTATACTATTTCGCGCGCATGAAAAAAATTTTAAAAAGTTCAAACGCACTCCCGGCATCATGAATGGCGAAATTTGTATGTCAGATGATTTTGACGCTCCGTTAGATGATTTTAAGGAGTATATGTGAATATGTACTTATTGGATACTCATGCTTTAATTTGGTTTCTTTCCGACAGTTCTGAGTTGTCTCCACGAACTAGAGAAATAATATGTTCGGTCGAAGATGTCTTTGTAAGTTATATTTCGTTATGGGAAATGGCCATCAAAAAAAGTTTAGGCAAGCTAAAATTGTCATACAACTTTCGTCATATAATCGAAATTTGCCAGGAAGAACATTTTCAAATGCTTAACATAAATTACAAAGATTTAGACAAACTTGAAGAATTACCTTTTTTTCACCGCGATCCTTTTGACCGATTGCTGATTGCTCAAGCTCAATCAAGAAATCTTTGCATCATAACAAAAGATAGGCTAATTCCTCAATATGATGTGAATACTTTATGGTAAAAAACCCGCCTTGCGCGGGTTTTTCTCATTTCAGCCAACTGTCACGCTTGGTACTCAGAAACGCCTTGAAGATTTCAATATCTTCCGCCGTAGTAATTTTGATGTTCCGCTCCGATCCTCCTGCAAAATAGAGCGTTTCGCCCAAATCCACCATCATGGTGTTGGTGTAGGACGAACCATAGATACCGATTCCCTCTTTAAACGCCCGTTCATACGATGACAACAGCTTCCCGAAACGATATGCCTGAGGAGTCTGCACTCTTCGAAGCGTATCCCGATTGATGTATTCTTCCGTAGAAATTTCATCTTTCTTACGAAAGATTTGCTCATTATAAGGAAGAGAAGATACCCCGTTTCCATACTTTCGACAGGTGACAATCACATCCGACAACACATCCTCGTCAATCATCGGACGAATTCCGTCATGCAACACGATAATATCTTCGTCTTTGCAATAATCTTTCATACGCATGAGACCATTGTAGTAAGACTCGTGCACCGTAGCGCCGCCAAGCACCACGTCCTTCAGCTTTGTGATATTGTACTGCTTCGCATAAGCCCGTAAAATATCGACCCATCCGTCCAAGCAAGACACGACAATTATATCAATCTCCGGATGCTTTTGAAAATTCTCCAAAGTGTAAATAAGAATTGGCTTGTCATAGACGTTGATAAACTGTTTTGGTATGTCCTGCCGAGTACGCTGACCCGTGCCTGCCGCTATAATAAGTGCAATGTTGCTCATATGAACCTCCTCATGCTCAATACGCATACAAAACGGTTTCTAACCACTTCTGTCCATGATGCCTTAAAGAGAATTTGTACTCCGGATATTCTTTATGCAAATACAAAGGAATTTGATACAAATCCTTTTCTTTATGATATACAGAAATTGACAATCGAGGATGGTATTTTTTAATTATTTGTTTTGCGCCTTGCAATGCACGCAGTTCCGATCCTTCCACATCCATTTTTATAAGACTTACGGGGGTTTTGATGACGCTATCTATAGAAATTGCCTGCACAACCGAATCCACTCCGTTTGTATCTATATACCCCGAGTAACTATCTTCGGCAAATCCCAATTTTTCTTCGCAGTCCCAAACAGCATATGGATAACATTCGATTCTGTTGTCGTCATTGGTTTGCCGTAAAAGTGCATTATAATTTTCTTGATTGGGTTCGAATGCGTATATTTTCTTAAACTTGTTCTGCGTAATTTTTTTAAAAGTTTCTATTGTATCGCCTATAAAAGCGCCGGCATCCACCATAATTTCCGCCTCGTCTAAGATATATATGCTTTCCGGAAAATATTGCACTTCTTTAGAGCATATTTCGCTATAATCATAAACACCACATTTTCTAAAATATAATATTTGATCAAACACATACCTTGATTCATCATCACCGAGCAAGGCTCTAGCATCTTCGTAATAATGTTCATCGAAAACATTATACTTGTGAAAGCAAAAATGTTCGTCCTCTCTCAGCTTAAAAATGTTTTCTATGTACTTAAAACCTGCTTCTACTAATAATCTATTAATTTCAGGTACATACACACAAGTTATAATTACTTTTATGTTTTTATCCAAATCACTCAACTGGCCTGGTTCATATAGAGGTATTTCCCGCATATCATAGGAAGATCTTGTATGCTTATGATCAATAATTCCGCAAATGCAATAATTATTTGTTAGAAATTCCCAGCTCCTTTTCAAATTATTCCCATCGCCATAAAGATATACTTTTTCCTTCGCTTTTTCCTTCGCCTTTTCCACAGCTTTAGCCTCCGCATACTAAATGATTTTATTTTAAATTTTTTTACTTTAGTTCCTATAGACGTTACTCATTCGATAAATATTTTATCCGCATGGGTTATACGCCAATGTTCCTTGTTGTAGAGAAAATATAGGGTAATCAATCGTTCAGTGCAAAAGCCGGCATAACGGTTTAAATATGAATCCGACAGATCCCCTATTCTATTTTCAATCTCAAACACCATAGGAAACATCCATGTACAAAGCTCATGCAAGACCCTGCGCTTTGCAATAAGCATATTGCAAGCGTAAAACACATGCCCTCGATAAATCTCTTTGCTCGCCTCATAATAGTCCGGAGACATCTCCCGCAGCACCTCAAGCATCGTTGGATATACCGTCGGTATGTATCTTTCCATATAGTCCTCATACACAGAATGAACGCATAGCGTCGGCACTGGCAAAACTACATCTATGAAATCGTTCTGCAACTTATCCGCGATAAAATCCAAATTTTTCCATAATCGCCTATAATGGCACAACCCAAGATAATCCGCTTCCGCATTTTTCCACATCCAGTATAGCGCCGTTGTCTCCGAGAAGTGACGGTTACGGTCTGAAATGTTGTCGCCCGCATCGTCCGTGACGGCGGCGACACGTTTACCAGTCAAGGCTGCGCCAACTTGTATGGGAATGATGTGAGAGGAAAGCGTATCGGGGTAATTCTTCAAAGGCTTGTCAACGTGGCTTTTTGCCATGTAGACAATGACTGACTTTTCTTCATCGATAAGGGAAAACTCTTGATGTCGCTGAGAAAAATCCTTCTTGAAATATGCTCGTTTTAATTCGTTGTCCATTGTAGCGTTAACAAAATGAAAATTCTCAAATCCTAAGGCTGAAAGGTGCTTAACAGCCGCATCTTGATAATTGCCTCCAAAAGCTATAAAAACGGGCAAAGTTTTTTCTATACAAGCCAATTTTTTATTACATATAGTGAAATCAAAACTGTATTTTGTCGGATTTTGTTTGGAAAGCGGAAAAGAGAATACATGCATTTCCTCTAAAGGCGATATTTTTTTTAGGTAATAGACGATTCTTTCCACATAATCTTGTTGTCCGAAAATTATTTTCTCCATGTTACTCACCATGAATTGTCAATTCTCACGATTAACATCCCTAAATAATCTAAAAAATCATCGGAGGAAATCCGACAGAAAAAATTCCCAAATTCCCTTCTGACAATCGTTCATTTTTCTTATAAAGAATATTTGTAACGGCTTTTTCGGCATTCCCTGTCAATGCCAAAACAAAAGCTATGTCTGAACCGTAACGAACTTCAGATAGATAATAAACCCGGTTGCCCATAAAGCTGTCGCTTTTCGGCTCTCCATCGCTGACAACGTAAGCATCTGGAGATATGTCTATCTCGTTCATAATGGCTGCCACATACTGAGCAACAACTCCGATACCATAAATATACAAATAATGGTAATCTTTCCGTACTTTCTTTAATAACAATCTTAAGTTGTCAAAAATATGATCATAATATCTTATACAAGAGGCATAATTCGAGGATACCGCTTTATAATCTCTATCAGAGAGAACATTTTGAACGGCTCCGCTGATATGGAGAGTTTCCTTTAACTCATATATGTACGACTCAATCTCAGAACGGAATTCATCTCTATTAACGAAATACATTTCTAATGTATGACGAAGAAAAACTTGTACATAGAAATTTGCTATTTCTTGTTTAACGCTACCGGTGTACCCACTGAATAAGACTCGCTTAAAAACTCTCCATGATGCCAGATTTAAATCACATCTTCTTTTCGTTAAGCTTTTTACATTCACAAAATAATGATAGGCATACTTATTGTCAAAGAAAAAATTTCTGGTGCGCATGATAACCGGCCATATTCTATCCAGATCCTCAAAAATCGTGACCTGCGTATCTACTTTCTGTTCCAAAAACAATCTGCTTCTAAACACCTTACCGCAAAGATACCAATGCATACCTTCTTTTTTAACCATTGCTTCCACAGCTTGAGCCTTGGTTAATTTACCCGTACCCCTGGAAAGATGCGGTAAATCTATATTAATTTCTGAATTTCTGACCATAGAACCCACAGCAATATCCACTTCACAATATGTTTCCAAATCCGTAACAAGACACGGCAGAAGACCTCTATCAACCCAATCATCGCTATCAACAAATGTGACATACTTGCCTTTGGCAATAACAAGTGCCGTATTTCTGGCTGCCACGAGCCCCATGTTGCTTTGATGTACTACTTTGACGTAATCGTATTTTTTTCCCCACTCATCACAAATCTTACCGGATGTATCAGTTGATCCGTCATCAACCAAAATGATCTCATAATCAGGTAAAGAAAGTTCAATTAAGGACTCCATACAACGAGACAAAAAAGCTTCCACATTATATACCGGAACCAAAATACTCAAAAGCATATAATCACCTGTAACTATTGTAATAGACTAAAAGTTTATAATTGTATTTGACTACCCAACCCTTTGGGTTAGTGAGCCAAATACAAAATTTGATCTCATTTACTAGAAGTACAGTCACACTTTTAGCCATTAGTCAAAATATGTGCTCAATTTATGCTTAAATTCATCAAATAATAAAAAATCTTTTCCATGAATAAATCCCATGGAAACCAACTGCGCTTTCATTTCATTTGCAAACGTTGTAGAAGCAATTAAAATAAGATCATTAGCTGATTTCTCCAGCAGAGATGGATTTCTTACAGGAAATCCTTTCCATGAGTCCGTATTGGATACCGAATTATCTATAAAGTATTTAATCTTATTTGCTCTTTTCCCAAAATACGACAGTACTCTGACTCCTCCGTTTCCCATGCCGAAAACAATAAAATTATAATCATCCGGAATATATTATTCACCACATGGAAAATAAAGTCCATTGCTATTGCCTAACGCTTCCATCAAACATGAACTCAACATACTCACATAAAATGAAGATGGTCTATCCAATCTTACGTTAATATCAATATCCCTATCTTTGACAATTTTGGCAACATTCCAAAATCTTCCGCCTTCCCCAGCTATATTCGTAATCTCAACTTTACAAAAATCGCTCAATAGTTTTGACATATTAGTCTCTTTCTCGTAATTGTAAACTACTAATTCGTTATTGCGATTTGTGATATTCCACTGATGAAGTCCATCATAATTGGCATATTCTGCCTCTGATTCTAAATGTGCCAAGAGCAATATCCCCCCCTTTTTGAGCACTTTAACACATTCAACAATGGCGCAAACCGGATCAATACTATGGTCCATAGCATTGGTGCAAATGACATAGTCTACTTTTTCAGAAACATAGCTTGACAGATCTTCCATAATAGCAAATGATGGTTCAACCGGAAGATTGATATTGTATTTTTTATATAATTTTTTATATTCATATGCTAATGGGTCCAACGGTAAATAATTTATTTCCTTTCCATTTATAATATTTCCATAAACGGGCAGTAGACCACTACCAATGTCAATAATAATATCGTTTGAGTTAAACTTTATTTTTTTATTGAACTTATATACAAATTCTCGTGATGTTAATCGCTCTTTTCTCAAATCATTACCGTACTTGACCTCATATAAAACCGTATCCCACCAACCAACTTCGGCGGCAGTCCCTTTCACCCACGCTTTTATACAATCAAACATATCTTTGTCTTCGAGTTGCTTTAATATATCAGTCATTGTTTTGTATACCTCGTTGGATTTCATCAAAATATTTCCACAGCACTTGTACAACTTTTACACAGAAAATTATGAGATCGTGTTTTTCTTTCCAACATTGCCATACGAACTTCATTGATGGCTTTTCCTTGCACAATATCTTTGTAATTTTCTTTCATTAAGTTTCCCAAGATATATTCCATTCCCCAATCCATACAACATAAAAGCAAACTACCATCCGGCAAGAGGATATTGTGGTTCTGACGAGCTGCCATAGCGCAAAGAAGGGAACCATTCTTGAGTTCGCTACTTCGTACTTCTTGCGTGTCGATATTGCCAGCCCAATCAATCATATCCCACGACACGCGAACTCGTCCTTTAATCCTGTCTAAAATTTCTTGCGGCGGCTCACATTGAGCATTGGCATGATCAATAAAAGGCTGTCCGTCCTCTTTCACAGCCGACAAGCAGGATTCAAGCATCCACAAGTACTCACCTGTAATAGGAATATTTGCACACTTCTTTTTATCTGGCAAATGCAACACGACAGATAGGAACGGAATTTTTAAAACTCGCTCCAAGTCTTTACCAGAAGCCCCTATCAAGGTAGTGTACAAACGTAGATTATGTCCTCGTTCCACTGCATATTCCATCATGTCCACAATTTGGGGATTTAAAAAGGGCTCTGCAAAACCCGCAAAGTCTAAAACCACATCCTGAGGAAGATGGTCAAGGCAGGTTTGAAAAGTTTCAAATGAAGTCACTAGAGGACGCATAGAAGATCGGTATTTTTTTATGAATAGGTTTTGCGGACAATATCGACAATTAACTTTACATCCCACACGACTGGTAATTTCAATAATAGGACGAAGATACACCGGATCCACAATTTGAAGGAAATGAGGCGTAATATCAATATATGCAGAAATTTCATAATCATTTAATGTATGAATCATACTTTCGTTTTTAGGTGGTTCGGCAGCAATTAGATAGACATCATCTCTCTTTTCTTGTATAACATCGCTCAACGAACGAATCGGTATACCCCATTCTTGTTTTCGGTTCCTGTCCGGATTACTGACACAAAAAGCCCGCGGAGTAACTCCAACGTCCAACAAAAGTTTTGCAAGGTTTTTCCCACAAACACCCGCTCCATAAATCACAATTTCGTGATGTGCATCAACTTGCTTTTTAATTCGGTTCAAATATTCCTTTTTTTCCGATAAAATCATGTCAACAAAGCGATCCATTACTATCTACCCCTACGTTTCATCACCATACATATACCATGTTCCGCACAACATCCTGGAAAATTCATCCACATCACAATCTTGCTGAGGATTTCTTGGCAGGAGAAAAGAATTAGTATTTTGATTAGCCGTACCTTGCCAATTCACCGCTGCTTTATCATATCCACATTCCTTTGCAATTCTCGGCGTGAAATCGGAAACATCTTTTCGTGAACCAAAAGGATATGACATGACAGTAACAGAACGTGAAATTATCTCTTCAAGCTGTTGTTTTGATTCCGTAAATTCCCATCGTTGCATCTCCTCAGATTCTACGGAAAGCATTGAATGAGTCACTGTATGACCTCCGATGGTAATCCACGGAGAATCCGCAAGTTTTTTTAACTCATCCTTCGTAACAGCTCGATCCAATCCGCACTCAAAATCCACATCATGCAGATTTTCTCTAAGTTCTTGCATAATACTTTCTCTTTGTGATGGCAGAAGCAATTTTAGTGCATCTCTTATATTATTGAGGGAGAGTAATTTATTGTCAGATTCCATGTGGTGTAATATGGATTTTGCAGTCTTTGTTTTTATTGAACTAGGAAATAACTTAGATTGCAATACCATTCGTTCTAGCCAATCCCACCAAAATAACTTTTGGGAACTTACATAACCTGTACTAACAAATATCGTGGCAGGAACATGATACTTTTCAAGAATTGGAAGAACTACTTCATAATTGTCTAAATAACCATCATCAAATGTAATTACCACAAATGGCTCACAGACATCCGACCAGTCATCTTCAAAACGCATAACCCGATAATGATTCTTCAAATATCTAATATGTTCTTCAAAATGCTCAGGCGTAACTTTAAGATTCCACGGGTCGAAACCTCGTTTTGTCACCCTGTGATAAAGAAGTATGTTCGCAAAATTCTTTTTTATAGAGCATGGCATCTTAAATGGAATATTTCGACATATTTCGTCCGTTAAACCATCGGGTAATATGAAATAATGCGTTGCACCAAAGCTCGCAAGTTTATGGATAATTTCTTTCTCATAAATTCTTCCTACGCCAATGACAAAGTTTACGTCTTTCATAACTTCATCTAATTCCAAAATAGGTATTCCCATGACTTGATTTGATTGTCCGTCTTTGTTTGTTACTACAAAAGCCGTTACATTGATATCGAAATTCTCTAAACACGCTTTGATAATACGTCCATAACTACCTGCTCCATAAATGTACAAAGGACCGTTATTTTGACAAAAATTTTTTAATGCGTCCACATTCATAATTTTTTCCTCTTCGTTGCAATCACACCTATATTGATAGCATACTCTGATTCCACCGAATCCAATAAACTCTCATCTTCCAAATCCTCCAAAGATAGACCTTGTACAAACGCTGTAGCGATAAGCGCATTTCCATAAGGATAGACTCGGACTTGGTCATCTCCAAAAACTTCGCTAATCAACAAACCAATTCCCAAATCCGTAAACCGCCAATAATCTCCGTAAAGTTTCATATCCGTGCGGCTTACTTGACCGACATTACCCTGTACTGTCGCCAAAAGTGTTCCACCTGGCTTTAGTAAATAATATGCTCCTCGAATAGCTGCTTTCACATCATATATAAAATTAAATACCTGTGTACAAACAAAAACGTCATAATGATTATGTGGCAAAGTTGCTTTGTTCGTCAAATCGACACCTTGCTCATGTCGTAAAATATCATACTGTATCAAATCATCATTATTGAAAAACTTCCTACTGTATGTATCAGAACCGACTTCCAAAATTGTTGAAACATTTGATAAATCTTTTGCTGCTTTATACAAAAATTGTTCGATATATACTCTGTCTATCGGTGTTCCCCTCTCCATACCGAATTCACGACTAACCGGTTCTAGAGAAGCAAAAAATTTTTCCGGTCGTAGCGGATGAATACATCGCATATCTTCATGCAATGCCTCAAATGTAATCGGTAAGTAATCAACAATACCATATCTGTTAAGATTTTTTGTTACGGCTGCTTGATAAAGATCTGATACCGCAATCAAAACGCACCTTTTAAGTAACGGATTTTTTCGATTCCAATCCGACAAGCTAAAAACAGGGATACTTGAAATCATAGACTTATCTATTGGCTGATCATCAGAAATAATAAACGCATCAACTTTAATCTTCTTTGCCTGTAACACTTCTAATAAAGATCTGCCTAATTCACCTGCACCATATATGGAAATTGAATCATATTTTTCTATGAATGTTATAATTTCATCAAATTTCATAATCATCCCTTCTATAAAACTTGTTAAATATAAACCAATTCATCACTGTAAATAATCTTTTCCGATGGAACGCCACGTTCTATCAAAGTATTTTTGCAATCCAATATACTCTTAGGGTTACCCATTGCTAGTACAATCAGGTCAAACTCTAGCTTATAAGAAAACAAATCTTCCGGACATCCAATCTTTACGCCTAATGTTTTCTCAGCGTTCATAAACTTATTCGATCGTTGATCAATGATTCCAACTACAAAAGCGTATTTGGATATTCGTACCTGACGCAAATAGTCTCGTCCAATCTCTCCAAAACCATATAAGACTATCCTGCTGTTTCTAGGTACTTTATTAAAAGGAAAAAGTACAATGGAATACATTACAAGCACATTTTTTTTACAATTTTTTCCATTCTGCCAAAGCAAGATAGAAGCTCTATGATGACCATCATAAATCCTGTTATCCGGCCAGATTACTATCTTATATCGCTCATCATATCCTTTTTCCATGGATTGTCGCAATTTATCAAATTGTTCAAAGCTGTGACTTTCCAATGAACATAATGTCTCCTCACGCACAAGTTCGGAACGATACTCTGCAGAATCCCCCTGTAAGAGTAAATATGCAGGACTCTTTTCAAGCGGTCTTTTTATTTTTTTTTGATTTTCTTGATAAACTGTATGGAGATCACGTAACATAATTTCTTTTATTTCATAATAATAAACATATCGCCCCGGCATAATATTATTTGCAAAACCTTTATCTAAACATACACCGCCTTCTTTAAAATCCTCTACACCTATACCTTGCGAATGTTGTTCTCCATACTTTAACTTCATAGCATACGCCCATTCCACAATACGATCCATAACTTGATAGGGTTGAATGGTTTTCATACATCGATTGCTTTCTTCACCGCTCAAAAGACACCTTTCAACGGCGGTTTCCGTCAATTTGCAGCACCAGTGCGGACAAACGTCTGATGATATATTAATATTCCCATCATAACCATAAAAATCAATTGATGTCGGTCCGAACAGGACAACAGACGCTCCACCATGTAAAATTTTTCTCAGATGCACCATTCCACATTCCCCGTCAATATGTAGCCATGCATTTTTCAGCAATACTTTGAGGTCTTCCCAATCGGTTTCTCCTACCAGAGAAATATCCACCCCTTGAATTGCGCAACAACGCTCCTTCGACTCACCTAGCTGAACAATCTTTTTTTCGGGGAAACATTTTTTTAGCAATCGAACCAATTCTTCATAATGAGCTAAAGGCCATATTTTTGGCACTTCTTTTACGTTCAGTGTAGGATAAGCTCCACGTTGTACAGTGATATACTCATCTGCTTGCAATCCCCAATGTTTCAACGTTTCCGCTTTAGATTTATGAAAAATCAAATTTAACGCATAATCTTTTGTTACGCCTAGTTCTCCCGTAACATCTAAGATATTGAGACAATTTTTCCCCTGTATGATAGCTCGAATTTGCCCGTTGATATCCAATCCAAAATTTCTTGTGTAGAACATCCTTCCTTCATCACATTCCAGAAAGGTCTTCCATTCACGCAGAAGATGCAATAGCTTAGGGTGACGAGTCAGCCGTTCCTCTCTTAACGTCAGAATCTCCGGATAGAAATCCAAACTAACGCTGGCATCGTACTCCGATAAAGCCCGATAGCGCTCTGACGCTGTATAGTATGCGCTCACAAAATCCTGCTTATCAAATATAGCATCGTTTAAAGCCTTGGACTGATGAGCAAAAATCTCAATCTGCACCGATTCGTCTTGCAGGAAGTGAGAAACATGATAGATAAAATTTGCCTGAATGAATAGTGTCCCTGCACCTCCATTCGTTACAAACGCTAGTCTGATTGGCTTATTGCACATATGTCATCTCTCACCCACAAAAAATTATCTTAATTATATTCCCATCTAATCAGAGGAGATAAATCTTCATCAACCGTTGTCTCCCTCACATAAATCGCCCACACCATCACCTAAGGAGTATCGTATTTCATCCATAATCCATTCTGCTGTAATTGATGACATACACGGTGGCTGTTTTTCTCCCAGAAGGCATTCTTTATACCAGTTTCCCGTCACACCTTCACACCAGTGTTTACAGCCTATCCCTCGTAGATTAACGTTTCCTTGGCAACCTCCCGTTTTTTCAGATGTTGGACCAAATAAAACAATCGATGTGCCTCCATGCAACGCATACCTTAAATAAATTAGCGGTTGATCAGTCCCAATGACCAATTTGCTAGTACGCATAAGATGCGCCATTTCATAAAAATTTAGTTTCCTTTCTATAATCGTCCCGTCCATTTCCCATTCCGTCATATACTCATTGTCATTTGCCTCAACGATATCCACAATCCACTGATTTTCAAATCGATTACGAAGGCAGGATTTTAGTGATGACCAATACTCTCTTGGCCAATCCAACACAGTTCCGGTGACCATACTGCATAGGGATATAAAAGGAGATGCCCCGGTAACAATATATGGGACCAGCTCACGTAGGGGTAAGGGATACAAATATTTGCTCGATATATTAAGGAAACCATTAATATCTGGTGCCTGAAGCCATGTGCGCTCCGAGATCTCCTGAAAGACTTTTAGGCGGTTTTTCGTAAAAAGATTTTTCCCTAGTACTTGCCCATAAAGAATACGGAATCTCTCACAAGAAAGGATATAATCTATTGCTTTGGGGATAATACGAGTCAGAACATAATCATCACGGTGTAAGATCACTGGATAAGGGTTCAACTCAATTGCAAGGTCATAGTCGCGCATCTCGATTTGCTGTAATGGATAATCATAAACATATTGTACTAAATTGGAATTATCAAACACAAAATCAGCATACTGCTTTCCCGATGCACAATAAACATCAATATCGGCATACTCCAGCATGACAGAATGTGCCATATACCAAATATAATTCGCATAAATTAAATAATCTGTCAGATTACCACTTAGACATAATGCAACTGATATAGTACTTTTATATTTTGGGCAGTCAATTACATCTTGCAAAAGCAAAATACTATCCCTCTTAACCCCAAGCTCAACCAATTGGCGGCATATTGACTGATGATTACTTGGAGTAACAATAATATAATCGAATACGAAACTCAAAACGTCTCTTATAGGCATAATGGGCAAATTATCAATTTTATTTCCCTGCTTGTCAGGATTGTTATCAACAAATCCTAAAACTTCATAACAAGATGTTAATCGTTTGTAAGCACGGAACATATTCTCACCTGTGCCAAAAACGAGTGCTTTTTTTTTAGCATTTTCGTGACTAAGTTTCCTAAAATAGCTTCTTTTATTTTTCATAATTTATATTCACACCGACTTCTGGCATTATTTTTTTTTCACTTTTCACTCACCATATATTCTTACATATTTCTACATTCTATATACTCTCTGATTTTTAGAAACACATCGTAAGGACGTATGGATTTCATGCATTTGGGATAACTCTGTCCTTTCGGACACTCAACCAACCATCTACCATCTGTCCATTCACAACAATCACACGCATCTGTCTGTATAGATATATTTTCTGAATAGCTGTGCCACTCCTTATATGACGGGCCAAACAAAACGACCGAACACCCTCCATGTAAAATATGGCGAACATGAACTAACCCACCATCATAGTCAACATGGACAAGTGCATTTTGTAATAGAACCTTCATTTCTTCAAAATCTGTTTTCCCATTTAAATTGAGATCGGCTTCAATATCATCATTTTTCGTCATATTTAATCCTATCTGAACCACTTTTATTTCTGGGAAATTGTTTCTTAACAACTGTGCCAATTCGTTCCATGAGTGATGTGCCCAAGCTCGCGTATTCCCTAAATTTATATATCCTAAATTCAGTCCTGTGTTTAAAGTAATATATTTCCCTGGTTCAAGATCACATTTCTCTAGATAGGATGCTGCCTTTTCGGGTATAGGTAACTCATACAGGAATTTATCTCCGACCTCAAAATCACCAAAAACATCAAAAAAATTATGGTATTTCCTGTTGAAGATCTCGAACAATTTTCTTATAGTCTTATAGTAATAAGGAGAATGGCAAAACCCGTATGGATAATTATCAAAGCCAAACTTTTGTAGTTTCAATACATAATCCAATAACGCTTTATTTGATTTTACCAGTTTATCACCAAAAAAATATTCCACATATGGAAAAATACAAAACTTAAATGACAAATCATATCCGGAATCTTCATGAAATGCGTTATATCTTAGTTCTGTTCCATATAAGCATGCAAGTTTTTCGAAATCCCCAAAAACGTTCTTTGCATCATAAAGAGCCTTTTCATCAACAAATATATCTATATGGGCATCACGAAAGTTGTATATTTTATCTAAATAATATAGCCAATTTTTTCCTATAAGGAAATCACCCATTCCCCCATAAAACATAAAACTAATTCTTATTTTAGATGTTAAGGATGAGTCATAATAGTTCTGCACATCTATAATTTTCTCAGTTTCAAATCCCATATTGACAAGCTGTTCTATCATTTCTTTCCCGTCCGTCGGTGTTACAAGAATAACATCCATTTCATCATCTGAGAAATCGTTTATGTCACTTATTGTATAATTATCGACAATTGTGCCTTGTTTTGAATGTGAATTATCCGCTAATCCTATAATTTCATAACTTGAAAATATTGATTTTTTATATGCCTCATAATTTCGTCCAACGCCAAATATCAGTGCTTTCTTCATGACTGTTCTCCTCTGGGTATTCGCCGTGAATATCTATGCTGTCCGTCACAATACTGACATCCATCAAGATAATTCGTATCATAAAGGTAACCATGCAGGGCATTTTTCAGTTCTTGAGAAGATGTCCCCCGTACATTGCAATAATCTTTTGCGCTAAACGGTATTAATTTATCTTCGTTCAATAGAGGAATTCGTGGACAGGAATAAATTCTTCCATTTAATAATTGTACACAAGCACGAGCATCGCATACAGAGAACAAATGCATTATCTGTTTTTTTGTATAATTCCTTTTATGAGCAAAATCCCCCAGCGTCAACCAAGCATCTGTTTCAGGGCAAACATAAGCCGATATTTGATGTTGCTTGCATTTATCAACTAACTCTGTCAATTTTTTTGATTTAGAACCATAATTACTAATATATATGTACGCATTCTCCAATTTCTTATATTCAGCAAAAAAATCATCCGTCGGTACTATCGTTCCATTGGTAATTATTCTTGTATAACCTACTTTTTCATCAATCTTCATTTCTTTATATCTTTTAATTAATTTAGTTAAATCTGGATACACAAATGGTTCTCCGCCCATAATAGCCAGACAGACAACGAAAGAAACTGAAATTATATTTTGAATGTCTTGGATTATCTGTTCATAATCAAAATGTTTTGGTGGTTTTGCATAAGGAATACAATGCGAACAATACTTACATGATAAAGAACAAAATGTAGTAAGTGGCACATCTAAATTTGGAATAATCTCCATATTATCAGGAATTTCTTTACAAAAAGCAGGATTTATCAGTCTCATTTCTTCAAAGCGTTCTACAGCTTTAGTGTGAAATATCTCTTTTGGGCTTTTATTAGCACATAAGTCCATAAAACTCATCATTCGGCTATCTGCATTACAAGAAAAATCTGCGAAATCTTCACATATAACAAGTCCATGTTTATTATATTCTTCACATATAGCATCGTATATATCATTTCGTTCAACAGCAATCATAATGAAAAAAGTGCCTTTTTCTTTATTGTATACTGTTTCTGGTGCAAGAACAGGTATGCCGTTATAGTACTTCAATCCTTGATAATCCACATCTAAAAAAGCGGTTATGTTAAGTTCAAGCTTTTTTAATTCTTCCGCAAGATTCTTTCCTACTTTTCCAGCACACCGAATATATAAATCTCCACCACTATTGGCTATTTCCATCATACGTTTATACGATAAATATGTTCTGTACATAATTACCCCTCATTCCTTTCTGTATGCGCATGTACCAATGTTTCATAATCATTTCTAATAAAAAGGATGTTCTCTCTGTACCAGAGGTATGTAAAATATCCTTTTTCTTTCATTAATTCTATGAATAAATCTCCGTCATAATTGACTTCTACTGCTATCAATGCCGGGCCGTTATTTAGATCACAATTCTGTAGTGAATCATATTCCATTCCTTCGATATCTATACTCATAAAATCAGGCCACACTCCGCCACAATACTCCGCCACAATATCATCAAGTCTCTTAACAGGAAGATTTATAACCTCTTTAACATCGTAACGTACCTTTTCACCGGTGTCTACTTTTACTAGGAATTCGTTGTAAGTAAGATTTTCTCTTTTGAAAGTATTAAGTCCAAGAACATCGCTGATATAAAAAGGAAACGTCCCCTCTTTAGGCCCGATTCCAACGCAAAGATTAATATCATTGGGACGTTCCTCGTTAAATTTTTCAATCAATACCGGATTAGCTTCTATATTTACTCCATGACAGCCTAGCGTGTGAAATAGTGCCGTGTTGCTGATATTATACGGATGATGCGCACCCACATCAATATAGGTAGGAAGTTTGCCATTTTTAAAAAATCCCATGTGTTTAAAAGCAAAGTATATTATCATATCCTCTCCATGTTGTGAATAAGTAGAAGAGGTTACTGGAATGTTTTTTGGTAAAACCGCCACAATATTATCATCTCTGTATCCCATACTATGCAGTCTATCTTTTATTTGCTTCATGAAATTATCAATTACCGTTGCGATAACTATTACGTCAAAATCACTTTTTTCCTCCAATACCATCGGGCTTAAAACTTCAACGCCCATTTGAGATACCAACGTCTTCCCATTGTAATTTGAATCAACCACACAGACAATGGAACAATATTCCGTTTCTTTAATTTGTTTAATATAATCTTGTGCGACCGCTCCTGCACCATATATAACGATACGACTGTCCTTCGTTATATCTTTGAACGGAAATAGATAGATTCCTGCTGCCATGATGTTACCTCCATTATTTTTATAGACTGTTCAAAATCATAAATATATTTATCTTTTTCTTAAACGCAAAGCAATCCAACCCACGCAAACACAACTTAAGCAAAAGTTTGTTCTTTATAAATCATTTTTTATCCTACTCATGACATTATCCATAATCACTCTAGCCAAAATCTTATTTTTTTTTTTCAACCACATGACAAAAATCAATGTATGTTTCATCATCATAGCCATTAAACACGTCAGTTAAATCGCAAAGCCAACTGTAATCTTTCCCCATTTTCACGTCATGTATCAGATTGACAAGATCACTATCCTCCCGTATGTATTCAAGCAACTCCATATCCAATTTACTTTTAGGTTGTTTAGTAAATAGTACTGGTGGAATAAACGCATAAAACTTAATACCATATTCTGCACAAATCGCATTCATCATCCTATTGTTGTCTAACCAAACTTCTGCCGCATTTCTACGGTGTATCCCCATCCGTATATCATCGTAACGTTTATTTAATCCAAAAAATGATATATCAATATCACTCGTATTAACTAAGTCGAATATGTACTTCTGATACAAATGCGCTTGACCAAAAACTTGCTCTGTCATAGATATTTCATTCACAATGGTATATCCTATAACCACATCAGGCTTATATGGAATGATGTCCCGCTCCAATTGAATCAAAGTTTGCATTGACATATACCCACAAGTTGATGCACATATAATTTCACAGGATATATCCTGATTCCTTGCTTCCTCAAGAAAATATTCTGGCCAAGATTTTTCTGCCAGTAGGTTAACATCGGCGGTTGAATCACCTAAAATTGCTATCCGCAAATTCTTATCACCAGAGGTATTATAAATAATTTGCGGTTTCTTGTTATTACAGAAGCCCATATGTGTGTCCAATATATATTCCCTTTCAAGTTTTAACGGCGCATTTATACTATATAGTACCTCAATACTTTCCCTTGTATTTTTGAGTACCTTTTTGGCATCACTTTCATATCCAGAAAGAACCCATATAATATAACCTTTAGAATGAGTTTCTATGGGTTTATTCTGATTACTTTCATATAGGTTAAGCTCATTTTTTTTCTTATTAAATACTGCTCTACCAAAAGAAACTCCAAGACATTTTAAGCGATTTACAACTCTTTTGGTATAATCATCATCACTACTATACAGAAATACTTTCTTCCTTGTAATTCTTTGTATATATTTTAAACACCATGCTTTAAATACTGGCTTATATACCCCTTGATACATAACCCAGATACTTTTTGTATAGTTTTTTTCGAAAAAAATTGAGTTAAAATAAGAACACTCATATCCAATTTTTTTGTACAATTCACATAGTCTATCCGATATTCTCTTATTGTCTATTGCGACAACAAGAAAATAATCCTTTTTCTGCGATATGGTAAATAATTCACTTGGCGATACAACAGATAAATTGCATATAGACTTTATTTTCTCATACTGACTATCACAAACAAATACTACATATCCATTTGACTTATTTAGAAAACTTAGGGCTTTTTTTCCGCACTCACCTGCCCCGTACAAAATGATTTTCTTCTTGCAGAAATCAAAAAGTATACTTCCTGATCCGCATATTTCTTTTACCCTTTTTATATTATTCCCAAAGACATCAACCAAATGGATATCCTTGTAATACTCATCTTTGCCTACCGCTTTTATGGGTTTTCCCAAGTATTCATTACCAGTTTTGTTTATATAATCTTGTTCGATAACAAATCCTTCTACATGAATATCAAAAAAAGCTAGCATTGTGAAAGCTCGTTTTGTATCATCATTTAATCCATATAGCCAAACTCTTTGGTTTTTTAATTTTTGTGCTATCAAAAAAAAATCTTCAAATAGTCCTGTTCTTTCAACAACACACATCTGTTCTCACCCACAAAATCATAGTTTTGCAATCACACAAGTCCCACCTCTATCACAGAGCGGCACCTTCGCTACCTTATAACCAATTTGATTCTCAAATTCCTTAATCGCATTTTTTACCATTGCCCCAAAATCTCCGTTCTCGTTCTTATTGTTATAATCGTGAAGCATGATATAACCACCGGATGATAATCGTGGATAGAAATATCTAAGTCCCGACAATGTGTTTTCTTTAAAATCAACATCGATGCTGACGAATGCAAATTTTCGGAATTTCCCAACATTCACCGTAGATTGCGGGAATATTCCCTTATATAACTCCACTTGTTCTGGGTACTCCATTTTTGACATAACAAGTTCAATAGTGGTAGCTTTACAAGCTTCACAGAACGAATCAATTTGGGGGGAAAATGCTTTTGCTGCTTCTATATCTTTTTCTGGAAAGCCTGAAAAGGTATCAAATAAAAGAAGTCTTCTATCCCTAAAAACCATATTTATTTCCATGGCAAAGTCTCCAGTAAAAACACCAAACTCTGCCACATCCCCCTCAACGTTATTTACGTCGATTTCATTGGCAATCATACTTAATACATATTTTCTTACCGGATCTGTATCAGGTGCCACCATTTGTGCTAATCTATAATTCGGCAATGGCATCGATATTTGACTTATGTTTTTTGATCCGTACTTTGAACTGAAATTAGAAAAAAAACTCTTTTCTATAATCTCTGGTTCATTATCACGTAAGCCCAACATGTTAGTCAATGGACTAGGCTCACATACAACAACTTTATCCCATACTGAAAAACCAGCAAAAATCATATTTTTTACAATTTCATCTGTGTAAATGTTAGCAATCAACAAATAATCAACATCTTGCATCATGTCATTAGTTATCGTGCGATACACCTTTTTGCCTTCAAAATCTGCTTCACCACATTGGCTTATAAACCCCATAATATCCGCATTTAAAAGATAGTTTTTTATCCATCTATAATATTTACCAGTTCCCCATATATATACTCTTTTCATAAGCACATCCCACCTAAAAAACGTAATGTTGTTGTCACATGACATACTTATATATTCATGTTATTTTCACACTTTACCGATTGCCTGCAAAAAATTATTCAACGAAATTCCATTCTCGTTCTCCACTATAATGCAACCTTGTTCCGATTGTCTATGCACAAATCGAGTTGTAATTTCTTGATTAGCAGTCACAGATAATACAAATTTCTTTATTATTTTATTTTCTATATCAATTTCATAAAGACAATCTTCATATCTTGGAAAGCCAACTATCTTATTATCATAATATTTACAACAAGGATATATGCCGCATTGTCCATATTGATTGATTTCCGTAGAGGACGAACTTATGTCTACAATTTCTCTATCCTTGTAGAAAAGTATCATATTCATGCCACACGGCATAAATATGATACCGCCATTTATTCGCATCCAATAATGAAAAGGTGCGCTTTTGCATTTGTTTGCCTTTGATGGCATCGTAATTTTTTGTAATGTTCCATTATTTTCTAACCAAAATTTGCCATCAACAGTCACAATAATCAAATCATTGTCGATTATATGCGCAAATGCCACCGGTTGCTTAAACTTAATTGTTTTTACTTTTTGCAAATTGTCTGCAAGGTTTAAAACATCGATCTGTTTTGCACCATAAACAAAGGAACAAATTTCATTATCTTTTTTATCTAAAATGCAGCCGCCACGTGTTTCAGCCTGTGCTACATAATCATTGTTCTCAAATAACTTCTTGACCTCAATGTTGCATTCATTTTTGTGATATATAGCAATACTGGTACAATTCCTTCCAATGAAA
>JAGBMX010000013.1 GCA_017634675.1 Selenomonadaceae bacterium
TGCGGATGTGAAGTGGAAATTTCCCGTTCTAGTGCCTCCCCTGAAAGGGGAGGGGGACCGCAAAGCGGTGGTGGGGTTGACCATGAAAAGCTCTATTTAACCTTTTATATCCAACTATAAATTTTTATGAAACGACCGTGTTTTATTTTTTGTCTTTTCTATCTTTGGTTTTTTACCTTTGTTTTGCTTTTTTTATCTTTATTATCCTTCTTCCCTTTCTTATCCTCAACCTTTGTTTCGGGAAGCTTGCCTTTGGTAAGCGAACGCTCTAAAATCTCATCCTTATGTTTATCCGCATAATCCAAAATGGCGGTATAAAAAATCTTGTCCACGTTCTTATCGCTTAATTTATCCAAGTAAATCCTGCGGTTGGCCATTTCGCTTGAAAGGGTTGTCCAAGTATTGTCAAGGTCTTCATGGCGCTTTATGGTAACTTCTCTTTCTCTTAAGTTAAATTCCAAATACTCCGCCGCTCCCGCCAAAATCTCGTAACCCTGCAAATTTGCGTCATGCCAGCGCCTTTTTGTAATGACTTCGTTTATCTGCACATCGTCATACACTTTCATTACCGGCACGGTCAGCACATTTCTGTCTATAACGCCGTTTTTTATGCCGTAATACATCTCCTGCTTGTTAAACCAATATCCCGATCTTGCCGAAGATTGCACCCATTCAAAAACATTGGGAGGCAACGGTTGTATCGGCGGAGATGCCCAAGCTCCGAAAGGTGTTCCCAACAGAATCCCCACAGCTATAATTATTTTTTTCATAATTAACCTTCCCTGTGATCTTGAAAAAGTTCGTCCAATTCATACGGCGTACCCTGATAAACATAGTAATTAAGCCAATTTGCAAAAAGCATGTGAGCTACCGACCTCCAACACACGATAGGTTTCTTTGTCGGATCGTCGTCAGGATAATAATTTTCGGGTATTTTAGGGTTTAATCCCGCCTCAATATCTCTTATGTATTCGTTATGCAGCGTCAATGGATCGTATTCTGCATGACCCGTTATAAAAAACTGTCGCGCTTCTAAATTTGCGATTATATAAGGTTCTCCCGATTCCATCTCAGCTAAAATCTTAAGCTCGGGCACCTTTTCTATATCTTCTTTTTTATTCATGGAATGTCTTGAATGCGGCACGAAAAACCTATCGTCAAACCCCCTCAAAAGCGTTTCATGGGGCGTCAATATTCTATGTGGGAACACTCCCGAAAGTTTTTCTTCCATATAATACTTAGGCACGCCGTAATGATAGTAAAGTCCCGCTTGCGCTCCCCAACATATATGGAAAGTCGAATAGGCGTTAGACTTGCTCCACTCGAAAATTTCGTCAAGCTCTTCGGCGTACGCCACGTCTTCAAAAGCCAAATGCTCAACGGGCGCCCCCGTTACCAAAAATCCGTCGTACTTCCTGTGACGCACTTCATGGAATGTCCCGTAAAACTCCGTCAAATGATCCATCGGCGTGTGCGACGGCGTATAAGACTCCGTATAGATAAAATCAACTTCAACCTGCAAAGGGGTATTCCCCAAAAGTCTCAAAAGCTGCGTCTCCGTCACGGCTTTAAGGGGCATCAAATTTAATATCAAAAGCTTAAGCGGCCTTATATCCTGACTGTACGCCCTGTCCGCATCCATGAAAAATATGTTCTCGCCCTCCAAGACCTCTGCGGCGGGCAACTGATTGGGTATCTTTATCGGCATTGGTTTTCTTCCCTTAGTTATAGTTTCTTCTTTCTTTCTCTCTCTCTTTTTTGAAAAAAAGAGAGAGAGAAAGAAAGTAGCAAAGAAAGAGAGAGAGAAAAAACTTTAATAACTTGGTTTATTTTTTCGCTATGATTTGAGGTTTACCTTTAGACTGATCGGCAGTTTTAACGGGTTTCTCCGCTGTTTTTTCGCTTTCTTGTTTTTCTTCCTGCGGCAAATCCGTTCTGTAGCGGTTCACCCAAGTTGAATAGCCTTTGGCGTAAGCAACGAGTCTCTCGGCGCCCTTTACGGCGGGGGAAGTCGCGTCTATCTTATGATAGCGTCCTTCATACGGATCTTGCGCATTGCTCCATCCCTTTTTATCCGTCCAGACTTTTCCGGACACAAGCTGTATCGCTTGAGTGTTTATGTTTATCCTTTTTTTCTGAAAGCGAATTTCGGTTATATTATTGTTGAGATTTTTATGTTCTTCCCATTCCCAAAAAATGAGATTGTTGCCCCTTAAACGAAAAGTTGTGGTATCCGCCGTAACCGTTACGGTTTCTTTTCCCACGGGAGCCGTCCAAAGGGTAATCCATCTGTCTTTTGCCTTGCGTCTTGCCATTTCTCCCATACGAAAAACTTCGTCCACGGCGGAAGCGTAGAAATCTTCGTCGAATTCCTGGGAGTTTATTTCTTTAACCCTGCCGGCGCCCCGGTTATAAATCGGCTCGCCCTTTTGATTGTAAAAAATCTCCTGTTTATATTGAACCGTGCGCTCTTGTGGATTGATTAAAATTTGCGCCAAACTGTAAGCAAGGGTCGCAGGATTTTTTATTATATTTCCTATGTTGTAACTTTTGACGGTTTCCGCAGCGCCTGCATACGAATAGGCGGTCTTTGTCCAAACCATAATTTCCGTGGCGACGGATTTTCCGTTGACATTCTTCGCTTTTGTCACAACCACGGAGGACGGATCGAATTCCTTCGTGTATTTAGCGTCGGAACTTAGCCAATACCAACCTGCGGCATCCGCTGCGGGCAAAAACAAAGCGAAGGCAAAAACAAAAATTATAATGGCTAAAACATTTTTCATATGAATCGCCCCCTATAGTTTTATTTTAATAAGTATAACCCAAATTTTCTTTTAGGGCAAATTTATTTCTCTATCTCCCGGCTTTTTAGTAAAATTTAAATTCAAAGCATAAAAAAAGGGACTTTTTTCATAGCCCCATCAGGTCTTCTTACACGAATTTGCCTCGGTAATAACATATTTTTTCGCCTTTTGCGCTGAATTTCCTTTCATATTCCGTCATAATATTGTCCGGTCGATTTTCAGCGTGCAAGTCGTAGGAAATATCAAGTGTTTCCATGTTTAAAGCGGCAAATTCTTCTATGGAAAAATCAAAGAGCGGTCTGTTGTCGGTCTTAAAACAAAGTTCGCCGTTTAACTTTAAGAGTTTTTTGTATTTTAGAAGATAGTTTCTGTGTGTCAATCGTCTTTTAGCGTGACGGCGTTTTGGCCAAGGATCGGAGAAATTCAAATAAATTCTGTCGATTTCATTTTCGTCAAAGATATTTTGAATGTCGGTTATGTCAAAAACAAGGAGCCGCGCATTGTTTATTTTTGCGTCCCTTGCTTTTCTTGCGGCGTTAAACAATACGTCCTGTTGAAGTTCTATTCCTATGAAATTCACTTCCGGGTGCGATTGACAAAACCCAAGCATAAAATCCCCTTTGCCCATGCCCAGTTCAAGGTAAAGCGGCGCTTCTCTTTCAAAGATTTTTGCCCAATTTCCTTTTTTTTCTTCGCCTAAAACAGAATCTCTTGAAAATACAAAATCGTCAAATTCGTGAATTGCTTCGTCAACCCAAGGTTTTCGTCTAAGTCGCATAGTTTTTCTCCCAATGAAAACAAGAAAGTAAAAAAGCCCTCCGCAATACGGAGGACTGTAATTTCGTGGAGCTAGCGAGAGGAATTGAACCCCCAACCTACTGATTACAAGTCAGTTGCTCTACCGATTGAGCTACGCTAGCAAAGTGGTGCCTCAGAGCGGAATCGAACCACTGACACGGGGATTTTCAGTCCCCTGCTCTACCAACTGAGCTACCGAGGCAAAAAAAAAGTGGCGACCCGAAGGGGACTTGAACCCCTGACCTCCGCCGTGACAGGGCGGCATTCTAACCAACTAAACTACCGGGCCGTTGGTGGGCGATAACAGGTTCGAACTGCTGACATCTTGCTTGTAAGGCAAGCGCTCTCCCAGCTGAGCTAATCGCCCAATTCACTCGTGCTTAGACAGTATAGCAATTTAATTCTTAATTGTCAATACCTAAACTTACAAAGTTTGAGGTTTTTTTAGCGTTTGTTACTGTTCACGGGTAATACGAAAAGAAAAATAGCGCTCTTCATGGTCAACCCCTCCGCCTTCGGCACCTCCCCTTTCAGGGGAGGCTCTCTGATTGTTAGTTTTGTGGATGTAAGGGGAAAGCTGTCGCTCTAGTGCCTCCCCTGAAAGGGGAGGGGGACCGCGAAGCGGTGGAGAGGTCGACTGTGAACGGCGCTAATTCACCTCTTTCATCAATATGTTGTATTACTTGTGAATAGTAACCATTTTAAATCCGGAAATTATTTTTCCTAAAAATAACTCTTTATGAATTTTTAACTCTCTGCTATAATGTGTTAGAAAAAATTCGAAACATTGAGAGGAAGTTACATTTGGCAGACAGTAAATTTGTTGACGAAATAAATAAAAGGCGTACATTTGCTATAATATCTCACCCGGATGCGGGAAAAACAACGCTTACGGAAAAACTCCTGCTCTACGGCGGCGCCATTCATCTTGCAGGCTCCATAAAATCCCGCAAGACGGAGCGTCATGCGGTTAGCGATTGGATGGAAATAGAAAAGCAAAGAGGTATTTCCGTTACGTCTTCCGTGTTGCAGTTTGATTACGGCGGCTCACGGATAAACATATTGGATACCCCCGGGCATCAGGATTTTAGCGAGGACACATACAGAACGTTGATGGCGGTGGACAGCGCCGTTATGGTGATAGATGTGGCCAAAGGCGTCGAAGCGCAGACAAAGAAACTCTTTCACGTTTGTAAAGAAAGAAAAATTCCCATTTTTACATTTATAAACAAGCTTGACCGTTTCGGAAAAGCGCCCCTTGATTTGATGGACGAGATTGAAGAAGTCTTGGGCATTCGCTCCTATCCCTTTGTGTGGCCGATTGGTACCGAAGGAAACTATATAGGCGTTTACGACAGAATAAAGCAACGCGCGGAACTCTTTGCAGACGACACGACTCACGGTCAGGAAGAGCGCGAATCGGAAGTTTTTGCCCTTGACGACAATTTGAAGGAAAAGATTGGAGAAGCGTCATACGAGAGTTTGCTTGAAGACATAGCTCTTTTGGACGAAGCCGGAGAGGAACTTAACTTAGACAAGGTAGCCAACGGGGAACTTACGCCGATGTTTTTTGGCTCAGCCATGACGAATTTCGGGGTAAGAAATTTTCTGGAGGAGTATTTAAGACTTGCCCCGCCGCCTCAGCCGAGGAACTCAAGCGTTGGCAAGATTTCGCCGGACAGCGATAAGTTTTCCGCCTTTGTGTTTAAAATTCAGGCGAACATGAATCCGGCGCACCGCGATAGGCTCGCCTTTATCCGTATATGTTCGGGCAAATTCGAGCGGAATATGGAAGTGTTTCACCCGGCAAGCGATAAAGTTATGCGGCTCTCTCAACCCCAACAATTCTTGGCGCAGGACAGGGAGATTATAGACGAAGCTTATCCCGGCGATATTGTGGGACTCTTTGATCCGGGAGTTTTCGGCATTGGGGACACACTATGCCCGATTGGTGAAAACTTTGCGTTTGAGGCGTTTCCCGTTTTCCCTCCCGAAAAATTTGCAAGGGTAGAAGCTAAAGACACCATGAAACGCAAGCAATTTGTAAAGGGAATAGAGCAACTCACCCAAGAAGGCGCAATTCAACTCTTTAAGCAAGCGGGAGTCGGCAGCGAATCATACATAGTAGGCACTGTGGGGACGTTGCAGTTTGAAGTGTTGGAATATCGCTTGAAGAGCGAATACCATGTGGATTTGGTGCTTACCATGCAGCCCTTTGAAGTGGCAAGATGGTTGAAATTTGAGGACGGCAGAGCAGTTACGCCCGCTGATTTAAAAGGCGCAGACAGGGGAATGTTCGTGTACGACAAAAACGAAAATCCCGTGTTATTGGTAAACAACGAATGGGCGCTGGGGTGGATTACGGACAATAATCCCGACCTAATAATGAGCGCCGTTCCGTTTGATAGGGAGAAAGTATGATTATATTGGCCTCCGCCTCTCCACGCAGGCGGGAACTTTTGGAGCAGATAGGCGAAGAATTTGTCGTAAAGGTAAGCGAGGCGGAGGAAGTAAAGTCTGCAAATTCTCCTTTGGAACTCGCAGAAAAAAACGCAAAACTAAAAGCCTTGGCTGTGGCGAAGGAACATCGGGAATATCCGGTGCTTGGCGCAGACACGATAGTTGTGTTGGACGGCAAGATTTACGGCAAGCCTAAGGACGAACAAGATGCAAGACAAATGCTGAAATCCTTTTCCGGGCGCGTCCATGAGGTTTTAACGGGAATTTGTCTTGTAAAAGACGAAAAGATTTACTCTAAAACGGTTAGAACCGAAGTGACTTTCGGAGAAATGACCGAAAAAGAGATAGAGGAATACATAGCCACAAAAGAGCCGATGGATAAAGCCGGAGCATACGCCATCCAAGGAAAAGCGGCAAGGTTTATAAAGTGCATCAACGGCTCCTTTTCAAACGTGGTGGGGCTCCCCCTGCATGAATTAAACGAACTATTAAAAGAGGCAAAACTAAAAAATAGAGTTTGATAAAGTTTTTTCTTTTCCTTTTCTTTGTTACTTTCTTTTCTTTTTCTTTTTTACAAAAAAGAAAAAGAAAAGAAAGTAAAGAAACTGCATTAGAGATTATTTTCATATATGTTAAGTAGAATGAGCAATTATGGAAGGTGATTATAGATGTGGAGCATTTTCAGCGGATTTTCCAATGATATGGGAATAGATTTAGGCACGGCGAATACTCTCGTTCATGTTAAGGGACGGGGGATAGTGTTAAGGGAGCCGTCGGTTGTGGCTATAAAGGACGATACGAGCGAAGTTCTGGCGGTGGGAGAAGAAGCAAAGAGAATGATAGGCAGAACTCCCGGCAATATCCGCGCCATTCGCCCCATGAAAGACGGGGTTATCGCGGATTTTGACGTGACTCAGGCAATGTTAAAATATTTCATAAGGAAAGCAATGAGAAATTCCTCGTTTTTCAGTCCTCGGGTCGTTGTGGGCGTACCAAGCGGCGTAACTGAGGTTGAGAAACGCGCAGTCGTCGATGCGGCGCAACAAGCCGGCGCAAGAGAGGCCTACTTAATAGAAGAACCCATGGCGGCGGCTATCGGCGCAGGGCTTCCCGTTGAAGAAGCCACGGGCAGCATGGTCGTGGATATCGGCGGCGGCACAACGGAAATCGCCGTTATATCGTTAGGCGGTATTTCGGCTAGCTGTTCCATTCGTATCGGCGGCGACGAAATGGATACCGCCATTCAGCAGTATATAAAGCGGAAATATAATCTTTTAATCGGCGAACGCACAGCCGAAGATATAAAGATGGAAATTGGTACGGCAACGGTTATGACCGATTCAAAAAAGTTCACCGAAACAGCCAAGAGAACCATGGATATAAGGGGCAGGGATTTGGTGAGCGGTCTTCCCAAGGCTCTTACCATAGGCGAAGACGAAGTTTGCGAAGCGCTTAACGAGCCTGTATATAAGATAATAGAGGCGGTAAAGAGCACTCTTGAGCGCACTCCCCCCGAACTTGCGTCCGATATAATGGATCATGGCATAATGATGACCGGAGGCGGCGCGCTTCTTAGAAATTTGGATAAATTGTTGTCGAAAGAAACGGGAATGCCGGTATTGGTGTCCGAAGATGCGCTTTCTTGCGTAGGCGAAGGAACAGGCAAATCCCTAAGCAATTTGAACTTGTTGAAGCGAGTCGTGATTACCTCTAAGAAGTTAAGACAATGAGCAGCGTAAAACAAGAGCCAAGTATTTACAACAATATATGGGCGTTGGGGTTGGTGCTTTTTGGGCTTTTTTGCCTTATACTCTTAACCTCGTTTAACAGAGTAGGTTTTCCCATATCAAGCAAGGTAACGGGAGTGGTGCTTTTTCCCTTTCAAGGCGGTTTTTCCGCTGCGGTGGACGGCGTAACTTCCGCTACCGGCTTTATTTACGATGTGTCCACCGTATATGAAGAAAATGAACGATTAAAGCAGGAAGTGGAGGAACTTCGGAAAGAGAACTTGGAAGCGAGCGAATACGCTGCGGAGAACGAACGACTTCGTGCGCTTTTGGGATATAAAGAGGCGAAAACTCAGTTCGATTTGTTGCCGGCAAGAGTAATCGCCAGAGAGAATGCCACATGGTCGTCTATGATAGTGATAAATCGAGGTTCTAACGAAGGCGTTTCCGATTTAATGCCTGTGGTGACTGATAAGGGGCTTGTCGGTCACGTAATAGAGGCGGGACCCGTTTCTTCAAAAGTGCGGCTCATATTAGACCCGCGTTCATCGGTGGGGACTCTTGTGCAACGCCCCGAATCGAGAGTTATGGGAATTGTCGAAGGGGATATAAACAATGCGGTGTCTCCGAGAATGGTGAACATTCCCTTGGTTGCGGATGTTGTGGAAGGCGATATGATAATAACCTCGGGTTTTGGCGGGGTATACCCGAAAGGAATTATGGTCGGGAAGGTTGCCGGACTTAAAAATGCTCCGGGAGGACTTTTAAAATATGCAGTCATAGATACGAGCGTGGATTTTCAACGGTTGGAAGAAGTGCTTGTCATAATCGCCTCAAGAGAGCCGCCGCCTGCGCCTCTGCCTAAAAAAGAAGATAAAAACGGAGATAAAAAAGAGGATACGAAATGAAAAAATATGCCCGTTGGTTTCTGTTTTTGATAGTCCTCTACTCTCTTCAAACTTCGCTTTTGCCCATAATCTCATATCGGGGTATTTCGCCGGATTTGCTGCTTTTGCTGATTACTTCCTTCGCCCTTTTGGAGGGCGCAAAATACGGAACGCTGATGGCGCTTGGCGCGGGACTTTTAAAAGGGCTAGGCTCCGGGACATTTTTTGGCATAGATACTTTCAGCTTTATGATAATCGCTTTTTTTGTGGGAAGATCTTACAATCAAGTTTACAGGGAAGCAAAACTTCTGCCCCTTGCCGCATCTGTTGGGGTAACGACGCTGCATTACCTGATTTTTGCAAGTTTTATGTTTATGTTGGGATTTAGATTTTCGCCTTTGGAGCATATGCAAAGCGTGCTTTTGCCTATGCTTTTGTATCAGCTTGTGTTTTCCTATCCTGTTCACAGACTGACGGTTAAAATGGACGCTTGGACAAGAAGAGAATGGAGCCAAAATGGAAGTTGACGAGTACGCCGGACGCATAAAGGTTTTGGGCGTTTGTGTCTCATTGGTTATAATGATTCTGCTTTTGAGGGTATTCTATCTTCAAGTTATTGACGGCGAAAAATACGCCAGACTTGCCGAGGGCAATCGCATTCGTATCATAAAGGAAATCGCCCCCAGAGGCACTTTTTACGACAGAAACGGCGAACCTCTCGTATTAAACAGGCCAAACTTTATCGTATCTATCGTCCCGAGAGTGGAGCCGGTTAAAGACGAAGTATTAAAGCGACTCGCCAAACTTTTAGACGTGCCTATCAACGATATAAGAAAAAAGATAGAAGCGCAGACTTCGGGCTTTGATCCTATCTATATTAAGCAAGACGTGTCCATTGACATTGTCACCATAATCGAAGAGCAAAAACATCTTTATCCGGGAGTTATCATCGAGGTGCAGCCTACGAGGGATTACATCCTGCATGAGATGGGGGCGCACACATTCGGTTATGTAAGCGAGATAAACGATGCGGAACTTGAGAAGAAAAAGGACGAGGGTTACAAATCGGGGGATATTATAGGAAAATTCGGATTGGAGCGGATATACGACAAGGAAATCCGAGGCGTTGACGGCGGCGAACAGGTTGAGGTAGACGTATCCGGCAAGCCCGTGCAGATTTTGGGCTTAAAAGAGCCTATCCCCGGCGCAGACTTGTACCTTACCATAGATAAAAACTTGCAACTTGCGGCGGAACAAGCCGTTGACGAACAGTTAAAACTGATACACGCAAACGCCGCCGCTGCAGTCGTGATGAATCCGCAAACCGGAGAAGTACTGGCGTTAGTCAGTCGACCCGCCTTTGACCCTAATCTCTTTGCCAGAGGTATTTCCACAAAGGATTGGGCAAAGATAAACAACAATCCGTTTCACCCTATGGACAATAAGGCCATAACAGGCGAATACCCGCCGGGGTCCACTTTTAAGATAGTGACGGGGACGGCGGCGCTTGCCGCAGGAAAGGTTACGCCCGAAGAAAAGATTTTTGACGCGGGGTATCACTGGATAATCCCCAAAACCAACGCCAGCGGCGAAGCGCTTGGATATATCAACTTCAAAGAAGCCATGGCTCATTCGGATAACGTATACTTTTACGAAATGGGCAATCGCTTGGGAATCGATCGATTGGAGCATTACGCCAGAATGTTCGGCCTAGGCAAGGAAACGGGCATCGACCTTCCGTACGAATCCGACGGATTGGTGGCAAATCAAGCGTATAAAAAGCGGGTCTACGAAGAGGATTGGTATTTATCGGAAACCTTTGACGCAGCGATAGGTCAAGGCTTCCAACTGGTGACTCCCATTCAAGCCGCAATGGTTATGGGGGAAATCGCAGCCAACGGGAAGCGTTACCGTCCCCACTTGGTAAATCGAATACAAACTCAAGACGGAGAAGTAATAAAGTCTTTTCAGCCCGAATTATTATCGGAACTTGATGTTTCCCCAAGCATCATAAGATTGGTACAGGAAGGTTTGCACGAAGTCACGACATACGGCACCGGAGCAAGCTCCTTCAGAGGATTCCCGATCCCCATAGCGGGAAAAACCGGCACCGCAGAAAATCCTCACGGACGCGACCACGGCTGGTTCGTCGCCTACGGTCCCTTCGAAAACCCAAGCGTGGTAGTCGCCGTGGTGGTAGAACAGGGCGGCTTCGGCGCCGCCTCCGCCGTCCCCATCGGCAGACGTATACTAGAAGCTGCTTTTCATGTGAAATAATTTCTTTCTTTTCTCTTTCTTTTTTGTAAAAAAGAAAGAGAAAAGAAAGTAACAAAGAAAAGAGAAAGAAAAAACTTTAATAAACTCAAATTTTTAATTTAGACGCTACGTTTTACGTTTTTACCCAACCGGTTATTAAAGTTTTTTTCTCTTCTTTCTTTTGTTCCTTTTCTTTCTTCTTTAGATTTTCTTTGGGCTTTAGCCCTTAGAAAATCTTATACTCTTGAGTGCTTTTTTACAAAAAAAGAGAAGAAAGAAAAGTAAGAAAAGAAAGAATTTAAACGATTTCCCTCGGAGGAAGAAAAAGGAGGATTAAAATGACAGCGTTAAGACAACAGGCGCATGATATAATAGACGCTGCGCCCGAAGCCAAACTTGGAGATATTGTAAAACACTTAAATATTTTAACCAGCGATCCTTCAACCGCTGATAGACTGGCTTTTGTAAAATCTTTAGTGGGCATTTTACCGATTAGCGCCGAATTAAACGAAGCAAGACAAGAAAGATTGAGCAAAATATGAAGGTTGTTATCGACACTTGCGTTATACTTGATGTATTGCAAAAAAGAGAGCCTTTCTTTATGGAAGCTACTGAAATTTTTTTTGCTGTGGCTACGAAAAAATGCGAGGGGATTATTACTGCCAAGGCGATAACAGATATTCATTATTTGTTTAAACGAGAAATTCGCGATGAGAAAAGCGTTAGATTTGTCTTGCAGGTCTTATTTTCTGTTTTTAAAATAGTTGATACTCTGTCTGTTGATTGTTACTTGGCGACTTTATCGGAGATAGCCGATTATGAAGACGCGGTTATGGTCGAAACGGCAAAAAGAATGGGTTTTGACGGAATAATTACTCGCAATTTGAAAGATTATCGTCTATCTCCTATAAAAATTTTTTCACCCGAGGAATTTTTAACATTGTTAAACGAACATAATCGAACAGATTAGTGTAAAAGACGAACATACGCTATATTGGGAGAGGTGAAACAAGGAATTGAAAACAAGGTTAAACGATACCGCACAAGAGGTTGAATTGGTGAAGATTAAGGGCGTAAAACAGGGATTGCTTCTTACTTTTAGCGATATATCGGATTTTAATAAGGTTGAAGCAGAAATAAACAGCAAGTTGACGTCCGGCTTTTTTATGAGGGGCACTCATATTTTTTTTAAACCCGGAGACTTATCTCATGCGAACGAGGAGCTTTTAAGAAAAATTTTCGCAAGATACGGTCTTATATTTAAAGTTATGCCGGAGGTTATCGAAAAGACTGCGCCGGAAATAAAAGCCGACGATACGGTTGAAACCGAATACGAGGATAATAAGGAAGAGCAAGAAAGAGCAACGCAAGAAGAAACTGTCAAAGAAAGCGACGATATTACCCAGATGCTGGTGGTAAATCGAACGCTGCGGGGCGGGCAGGAGATAAAAACGAAATCATCGGTGCTGGTTTGCGGCAACGTAAATCCCGGGGCGCAGGTTATAGCGGGAGGAAGCATAGATATAAGGGGCAAGTGTTACGGCATGGTACACGCCGGCGCATACGGCAATACGGAGGCGTTTATAATAGCCGATAAACTTCATCCCACTCAAATTCGTATAGCGAATTTAGTTGCAAGACCCCCCGATGACATGGAAGAAACCGAAATGGCGGAACGCGCGTCCATAAAGGACGGACAAATCGTGATAGAACCAATAGACAGATAAGCGAGGTATATGAATATGTCAGGAAATAAAACACGCGCCGAAATCATAGTAATTACAAGCGGCAAGGGCGGCGTGGGAAAGACTACGACAACAGCCAATATAGGCGTAGGACTTGCCATGAAGGACAAGAAGGTTGCGCTCATCGACACCGATACGGGACTGCGCAATCTCGATCTTTTGCTAGGTCTTGAAAATCGCATTATGTACGATTTGGTGGACGTTACCGAAGGCAGAGTTCCGTACAAAAAAGCGCTGGTGCCGCATAAGAAATTCAGAAATCTCTTTTTGCTCCCCACTTCTCAGGTAAAAGACAAGTCCTCGGTAAACCCCGAAGCTTTGATGAAACTTTGCGATGAGATGAAAAGCGAATTTGATTATATTTTAATAGATTGCCCGGCAGGAATTGAGCAGGGTTTTCAGACGGCGATAGCTGGAGCGGATTGCGCCATTGTGGTGACAATGCCTGAAATCAGCGCCGTACGGGACGCCGATAAGATAATAGGCGAACTTGGCAGAGCCGATAAAGACAACATAAAACTGATAGTCAACCGTATACGTCCGCAAATGGTTGAACAGGGCGATATGCTTGACATGAAGGATATTAACGACATACTTTCCATAACTTGCATAGGTCAGGTGCCGGACGATGAAAAAGTGGTGACTTCCACAAACAGGGGCGAACCCGTGATAATGACGGAAGATTCCTTGGCGGGGCGCGCTTACAAAAACATCGTACGCCGCATTTTAGGCGAGGACGTGGAATTTATGGACCTTCATAAAGATACCTTCTTAAGGCGACTTAAACGAGCTTTCGGAATGAACTGATTAAGGGGGTAAGCTTATGTTTGACGCACTCAGAAAACTTTTCGGCAGCGAAAAGGAGTCTTCTAAGCAAATAGCGGCGCGCAGGTTGCAGCTTGTGCTTGTCCACGACAGAGCCAGCGTGTCGCCTGAGATTATGGATAAATTAAGGGAAGAAATCATAGGGGTTATCTCAAAATATATGGACATAAACAGAGAGAACATGGATATATCTCTGGCAAACGGCGACAAAGATAATTCCGTGGCGCTCGTTGCAAATATTCCCGTCAGCAGAATGAAGCATGGAAAATAATGAATAAGCGTATATTAAAACGGATAGATTTTCCGTTAGTGTTCGCCACATTGGGAATACTTGCCATGAGTCTTGTGGTAATCGGCAGCGCCACTCACATAAACACCGAAAACGCAGGGCGTTACCTATTCGTAGAGCGTCAGGGAGTCTTTGTCATCTTAGACATAATGCTCGTGATTTTCTTCTTGAATTTCGACTATAAATCCCTTTCGGCCTACGGCAAGAAATTATATGTATTCAATCTGATAATGCTCTTGTCCGTCATGTTCTTCGGTCATTCGGCGCTGGGCGCGCAGCGTTGGATATCTATAGGTCCCATAAACCTTCAGCCTTCGGAATTTTCCAAGCTCATAATGATAATATCTTTAGCGTCCATGTTGGAAGAAAGAGTGGGAGAGTTAAACACGCTTTCTGAATTATTGCCGGTTGCGTTATATATCGGCGTTCCCTTTATCTTAGTCTTAAAACAGCCGGATCTTGGCACCTCTCTCGTATTCATAGCGATATTTTTCGGCATGGTCTTTGTATCGGGGATAAGGCTTCGAATACTCTTTGGCATATTTGCCGCAGGACTTTTGATGATGCCTATAATGTGGCACTTTTTAAAGGATTATCAAAAACTAAGGCTTATGGTCTTCCTTGACCCAAACGTTGATCCTTTAGGTTCAGGGTATCATATTATCCAATCCAAAATCGCCATAGGTTCGGGAATGCTTATGGGCAAAGGACTTTTTGAGGGAACTCAGAGCCAACTTAATTTTTTACCTGAAAACCACACGGATTTCATCTTTGCCGTTGTGGGCGAAGAACTTGGATTTATAGGCGCAGCGGTACTTTTGATATTATATTTGATAGTGCTCTGGCGAGGCATCTTGATAGCAAGAGACGCAAGCGATATTTTCGGCAGACTCTTAGCTATCGGCGTAACTTCTATGTTTGCCTTTCACATATTGGTGAATGTGGGGATGACCACGGGAATTATGCCTGTAACCGGTATCCCGCTTCCCTTTATGTCTTACGGCGTAAGCTCGCTTACCACTAATTTGCTGGCAATAGCTCTGCTGTTAAACATTAAACTGCGAGAACAAAAATTATCGTTTTAGATTTATCCCTGCGTTTTGCGCGCAGGGATTTACTTTCTTTTTCTCTTTTCTTTTTTGAAAAAAAGATGTTAGATACGCTTAGTGCTTTAGCACTTAGCGTCAGAGTGTAGACAAATCATTAAATTTACAATAAAAATTGTGCTCTTCACGGCTCTCCCTCCGCCCTTCGGGCACCTCCCTCTAGGAGGGAGGCACTCGGATTGCAACTTTTGAGCCAAAAAATTTCAATATTTCCTCAAACCAAGCCCCCCTCTTAGAGGGGGGTAGGGGGGAGTTCCCCCTGACGATAGGTGACAATTGGGAGCAACAATAATAAGTCTACAGTCTAAAGCCGCGAAAGCGGCTTTTTTGGTACAAATTATCCCGTGTACGCATCGTTAGCGGAATTTTTAAAATTTTGTTTTTCAAGCCATTCGCGTTCTTCTTCCGTTTCGGGAATGTCTATGCGTTCAATTTTAAATATAACGGGGCGAGTCCCATCGTTGCAACACGCAATCATCACACGATCATCGTTCGTCCATTTACGCATAATGGCGCCGCCTTGAAGAGCGGAATAAACATATCGGCTTATAGCGTCCCAAGCCTCTCCGCAAAATTTACCGTTCATCAAATGGTAAAAATCGTCTTGTTTCGGCGTTCTTTTTAAAACAAAAGTATCTCCCGCTTTGAAGCAAGGACATGCGCCTGAATTTGGGTCGGCGAGATATTTTTGTTGATACTCGGAAAATACCTTGGTTTCTAAAACCGTAATTTTGCATTCATACTGCATTTTCTTCACCTCATATTTTTTATAACAAGACTAGATGTCCCCCACCTCTTAGATGGGAGTCTATATCGGAAGAAAGGCGGGAGTTTAAATCTCCCGCCTCTCGGACGTCTTGTTGAAATGCTGACGTATGTAGTTTTTTCTTCTGGCGAAGAAAAAA
>JAGBMX010000112.1 GCA_017634675.1 Selenomonadaceae bacterium
AAAAGAGAAAAAAGAAAAGAAAAGAAACTAAGAATTAAAAGGAAATGATGTTGTGGCTACGAAAGCTCCAAGGGGGACAAAGGACATACTGCCGGAAGAAATTGCCGGGTGGGAGTATGTGGAGGAGAATATAAGAAAAATTTGCCGGCTTTACGGGTATGAGGAAATACGAACGCCGGTATTTGAGTATACGGAACTTTTTCAGCGGGGTATCGGCGAGGGTACAGACGTTGTCGATAAAGAGATGTATACGTTTTTGGACAAGGGGAACCGTAGCATAACCCTAAGACCGGAGAATACGGCGGCGGTGGCTAGGGCGTATTTGGAGCATAAGCTGTATGCGGACGCAAGTTTGACGAAACTTTTCTATATAGGCTCCATGTTTCGCCACGACAGACCGCAGGCGGGGCGTATGCGCGAGTTTCACCAGTTCGGCGTCGAGGCTATAGGGGAGAGTAATCCTGCGCTTGATGCGGAAGTTATCGTTCTTGCCATGAGATTTTTAGAAGAGTTGGGGCTTAAAGATTTAACGCTTGCGATAAATTCCGTGGGTTGCCCGAAATGTAGACCCAATTATCAGGATAAGCTCAGGGATTTTTTCAGGGACAAGCTAGGCGAGATGTGTTCCGACTGTAAGAGTCGTTTTGAGACAAAACCGTTGCGGCTTTTGGATTGTAAGGCGGATAGCGGCAAAGAGTTTATGAAAGATGCGCCTAAAATGGAAGATTCTCTTTGCGACGATTGCAGGAGTCACTTTGAAGGTCTTAAAGGATATTTGGACAGCTTAGGGGTTAAGTATGAGGTTGATCCGAGATTGGTGCGCGGGCTTGACTATTATACGAAAACGGCCTTTGAGATAAAATATCCTCCGCTTGGGGCGCAAAGCGCGGTTGCGGGCGGCGGGCGTTACGACGGCTTGATAGAAGAAGTTGGCGGTATGAATACCCCTGCGGTCGGTTTTGCGGCGGGGATTGAAAGAGTCTTGTTAGCCTTGTCCATGCAGAATTTGTTGCCGGAAAAGAAAAATAACCCCGATGTTTTCGTTGTGAAAATCGGAGACGAGGCAAATGTTCCCGCTTTTAAATTGCTTGAAAATTTAAGGAAGGCGGGTATTTACGCCGCAACGGATTATGCGGGGCGCAGCATGAAGGCGCAGATGAAGCAGGCGAACAAATGCGACGCTAAATACGTTTTAATCTTAGGCGAGGACGAAGTAAAAAATCAAACCGTCCAATTGAAAAACATGGAAAATAGCGAACAGGAAACTGTTGCGCTTGATGATATTGTTGATAAAATAAAAAATATATAGTTGAGGGTTTCACCCTCAAACTCTGCCAAATAATAATTAAAAGGGAGTCCAGAGGGGCGAAGTTCCTTTGGCGGGTGCAGGGCAGCGCCCTGCCGGGGTTTGGGGCGGAGCCCCAATAATTTTCAAGAGGTGTAAGGATGGATACGTTGCAGGGAATGACTCGGGACGCTCATTGCGGTGAGCTGAGAGTTAAGGATGTGGATAAGGAAATTACGCTTTGCGGATGGGTTTCAAGAAGACGCGATCACGGCGGGCTTATTTTCGTGGATTTGCGGGATAGATCCGGCTTGGTGCAGATAGTTTTCGATGCGGCGGCTATGGGCGAAGAGGCTTTTCATAAAGCGGAATCCATAAGAAGCGAATTTGTGCTTGCCGTTATCGGTAAAGTTCGCGCCCGTACAGAAGATACCGTCAATAAGAATATGGAAACCGGCGAGATAGAAGTTGTTATATCGGAACTTAGGATTTTGAATAAGGCCAAGACTCCGCCTTTTTATATTCAAGACGGCATAGACGTTGACGAGACCGTGCGTATGCGCTATCGTTATCTTGATCTTCGTCGCCCCGAAATGCAGCAGAACTTGATACTTCGCCATAAGGTTGCGAAAGTTATGCGAGATTTCTTTGACGCTCACGGATTTTTGGAGATTGAAACTCCAATGCTCTGCAAGAGTACCCCGGAGGGCGCGAGGGATTTCTTGGTGCCGAGCCGTTTAAATCCCGGGGAATTTTACGCGCTTCCGCAGTCACCGCAGATTTTTAAGCAGATACTTCAGGTTGCGGGATTTGAGAAATATTTCCAGATTGTGCGCTGCTTTAGGGACGAGGATTTGCGGGCGGATCGCCAGCCTGAATTTACTCAGCTTGATATCGAAATGTCCTTTATGAGCGAGGAAGAAATTCTGACCCTTATGGAGGAGATGATAAAAGATCTCTTTGACAAGACATTGGGTAAAAAGGTAGAAACTCCACTTCGTCGCATGACTTGGGACGACGCTATGGATAATTACGGTTCGGATAAGCCGGATCTTCGTTTTGACATGAAGCTGATGGATATTTCAGAGTATGTGACGGGTTCCGAGTTTAAGGTGTTTAACGATGTGCTTGCAAACAAAGGACAGGTTAAGTGCATAAAAGTTGACGGTTACGCAAATATTCCCAGGAGAGAGCTTGATTCTCTTGTGGAATTTGTGAAAATTTACGGTGCAAAAGGACTTGCTTGGATTCAGTACGCGGAAGAAGGCGTGAAGTCTCCGTTTAAAAAGTTCTATAGCGACGAGGTCTTTGAGAAGATTAAAGAAGCCACGAGTTCAAAAACCGGCGATTTGTTATTGGTTGTGGCAGACAAGCGTTTGACCGTTGCAGCGGCTTTAGGCGCGCTTCGCGTCGAAATGGCGAAACGGCGCAATCTTATCGACCCCGATAAACTTAATTTCCTCTGGATAGTGGATTTCCCAATGTATGAATACAGCGAGGAAGAAAAACGTTGGAAGGCAATGCATCATCCCTTTACTGCGCCTCGTGAAGAAGACGAACAGTATTTACTGACAGATCCCGAGCGTGTTAAGGCTAAGGCTTACGATATGGTTCTAAACGGCGTGGAAATTGGCGGCGGCAGTCTTCGTATCTATCAGGCGGATTTACAGGAAAAAGTCTTTGAATCCCTTGGACTTTCCAAAGAAGAAGCCCACAACAAATTCGGCTTTATGATGGACGCTTTTGAGTACGGCACGCCTCCCCACGGCGGCATCGCTTTCGGGCTTGATCGCCTCGTTATGATTATGGCTAAACGCAACTCGATAAGAGACGTTATAGCGTTCCCAAAAAATCAGAGCGCAAGAGACGTAATGAGTGATGCGCCTTCCACGACTACCGAAAAACAACTTCAGGAACTTTCAATCAGAACAGCTTTAAAGAAAAAATCATAAGTTTGTTTAAGGGGCGCTTTCGCGCCTCTTCTTTCTTTTTTCTCTTTTCTTTTTTGTAAAAAAGAAAAGAGAAAAAAGAAAGAAGCAAAGAAAAATGAGAAAAGAGAAAAGAAAAAACTTTAATAATGGGTTTGGTGAATATTGTCAAAATAAACTATCAAAGAACGTGATTGGGAGTCCGGAGGGCAATGCCCTTTGGCGGGGTCAAGGGTGTGGGCTTTGGGGTGAAACCACGATTATGGAGGGTTTGGCTTGGCGGGTAATAGGAATTATGCTTTGGATGTGTTTCGCGGGATAGTCATATTGAATATGATGTTTGTGGATGCGCCGCCGGATTTTGTTTCGATTTATAAGATTTTCGTACATTCGCCGTGGGAAGGGATAACGGTGGCGGATCTGGCGTTCCCGGGATTTGTGTTCGCCATGGGGGCGTCGCTTGCCTTTGGGGGAAAATTGCAGGAGACAAAACGTCGTTGGGGAAAAATTTTCAAACGGGTTGCGGTTTTGTTTTTGTTGGGACTTTTGGTCAACGCATTTCCGGCATTGTCAATGTTTATTCTGGAACCTGAGTTTGATTTTAACGCTTTGATTGATGCGGTTGTGGTTCACGGCAGGTTTTTCGGCATATTGCAGCGGTTGGCGCTGGTGTATTTGGCAGCTTATGTTGTGATTCGCATTTTTAAAGGCAAATATCTGATTATGGCGGCTCTTTTACTGCTGGTGCTTTATTCCGGGTTGACGCATCTCTATTCGCCGTCTGCGCCTTTTTCCAGAGCCGATAATTTAAATTTGTTTATAGATTTGGCTATTGCGGGAAAAGATCATCTAATGACGGCTTACGATGCGCCTTATGAGCCGGAAGGATTGTTCGGGGTCGTGTCGTCGACGGCTTCAATGCTTTTGGGAGTGTGCGCCGGAAGATTTTTGCAGCGAGAAAATTATCGGATGCTGATTTTATTGGGGACGGCAGCCTTTTTTATCGGCGGAGTTTGGAGCGAATTGGACATAATATCAAAACCGCTTTGGAGCGCCCCTTATGCGCTTATAACTGCGGGATTTCATGCGTTTTTGCTCTGCATAGCCGCAATTTTAACAAAAAAAATTGCCGTTATAAAAAAATTCTTTAAGTTTTTTGCGGCTTTCGGGCGAAATCCCATGTTGTTTTTCCTCGTTACCAACGCCGCATTGGTATTTCTTCAGACCGTTACAATATCCGAGGATGTTTCGGTTTATATGTACATATACCATATGACGATAAAAAGCTTCGTCAACGAAGCTTTTTCTTCAAGTTTGTTTGCCGCATTGTGGTGTATAATGTGGTACCCGTTGGCGGCTTGGTTGTACAAGAAAAATATAATATTTAAGGTTTGAGCATAAAATTTTATAAAAAAAAAGGATTAAGGGCGTAAATTCTCGAAGTTAAGAATAAAATTTGTTACTATTCACGGGTAGTAAAAAAAATAGCGCTCTTCATGGTCAACCCTTCCGCCCTTCGGGCACCTCCCCTTTCAGGGGAGGCTCTCTGATTTCTCATTTTGTGGATATATAATAGAAAAGTTGTCTTCACGTTGCCTCCCCTGAAAGGGGAGGGGGACCGCGAAGCGGTGGAGAGGTCGACCATGAACGGCACTAATTCACATTTCGCACCACTATGTTGTATTACCCGTGAATAGTAACTTTTTACAAAAAAAGAGAAAAAAGAAAAGAAAGAACTCCCTTTATAAATTCTATTTATTATGATAAGATATATTCGCTAAAAAAAAGTTTTTTCCTGCAAGCGAGGGTATTATGGTTTATTTTTTAAAGTTCTGCGCAAGTTTTGTATTGCCGCCGGGGATATTTTTCCTTTTGTTGTTTGGAATTTCATATTACTTATATAAGAAATTGCGGGCGACAAAGATTGCTCTTTTTATATTTACAGTAACTTTTCTCTTCTATTTGCTGTCCACAAATTTAGTTGCGGGATTTTTGATAGGCAACCTTGAAAGCGTTTACGAACCGCCTAAAAGTATTGAAGGCGACGTTATCGTAATGCTTGGAGGCGGTGCGTTTGCGGATACTCCCGATATAGACGGCGAAGGCACCCTTTGCGCCGCGCCGTCGGCAAGACTCTTAACCGCGCTTAGACTTTATCATAAGCTAAAAGTTCCCATAATACTATCCGGCGGCCAGGTTTACGAAGATACGGGAGCGGAGGCGAAGATTGCAAGACGGTTGTTGCTTTCTTTAGGCGTGCCGGAAAATGATATTATCACCGAGGACAAAAGCGTAAACACCACGCAAAACGCAAAATTTACGGCGAAAATAATGAATGAGCGAGGCTTTCACCGTCCGATTGTGGTGACAAGCGCTTTTCATATGCGCCGAGCCATGCTAAATTTTAAAAACTTCGGTTACGAGGCGGTTCCTATGCCTACCGATTATATGTCGAGCAAGCGGCGGATATTTCACTATACTAAGCTAAGACCGCAATCAGAAGCTTTATATCAAAGCGTGACGGTGTTTCAGGAACTCTTGCGCACAAAAGTAACGGAACTTACGGGAAGGTAGATATGGCGGTTAAAAAATTAACTGAAGGGGATCCGCAAAAACTAATTTTGGCGTTTACAATCCCCTTGATATTAGGCAATGTGTTTCAACAACTTTACGCCTTTGTGGACACATTTATGGTTGGGCGGTTCTTGGGAGTAAAAGCTCTCGCCGCCGTAGGCTCCACAGGCGCGTTGATGTTCTTGGTATGGGGCTTTATCGGCGGATTTACCACGGGGCTTTCAATCTGCGCGGGGCAGCGTTTCGGCGCGAGAGATCGCTCGGGAGTCAGAAAAAGCGCCGCAACTTCCGTTTGGATTTGCGTCGCTCTAACGCTCGTCGTATCCATAGTAGGCTATGTTACTTGCAGAGATTTACTGATATTCATGGAGACGCCCGCAGAAATTTTAGAAGGCGCGTACGATTTCATATCAGTGGTATACGTCGGCAGCTTCGCCTTTATATTTTTGCAGCTTCAAACAAACCTCATGCGCGCGCTTGGAGACAGCAAAACTCCCACATATATTCTCGCAATTTCGCTTACGCTAAACATAATCTTTGAGCCTATCGCCATCATCGTACTGGACGGAGGCATATTCGGCGCAGCGCTCGCAATTGTTGTGGCGCAGACAATCGGAAATTTATTGGCGGCGTTTTATATACACAAAAAAATTTCGGTGTTGCATACGCGCTACGTTGATTGGAAAATAGATTGGAAAGTTATGTGGGAACATTTAAAACTCGCTCTGCCTATGGGATTTCAGCTTTCCATAATAGCCGTAGGCGCGGTTATACTTCAAATTGCGCTGAATAATTTGGGGCCTATTGCGATTGCGGCGTATGCGGCGGCGCAGAAGGTGGAATCCGTCGCGGCAATGCCCATGATGTCCTTTGGCATTGCGATGGCGGCGTATACGGCGCAAAATTACGGTGCAAAGAAATTTGACCGCATACACGACGGCATTGTGGCGTGCGTAAAAATGTCCGTATCTTTTGCCATAATCGTGGGGATAACGCTTATTTTCTTTGGGCACTACTTAATTGAACTCTTTGTAGGCGAAGGGTTTCAAGCCGCCGAAGTAGTGGAGAGCGGAAAAATTTACCTGCTCACAAACGGCGCAAGTCTCTGGCTGCTGTCCTTAATGTTTATCTTCAGAAACGTCCTGCAAGGTTTAGGAAAAGCTATGGCGCCAACCGTAACCGGAGTTATAGAACTCTTTATGAGAGCCGCCGCCGCTATTTTACTAATCCCGCTCTTTGGGTTCACGGGAGCGTGTTTAGCCAATCCCTTAGCTTGGATAGGCGCGGTAATTCCACTCTTAATCGCTTATCATTATGTAAAGAGGAAGTTGAGGATGTTATGAAATTTATTGCGCCTGATTATATTTTTAATTTTAAATGCGATGGAAAGCTTTGCAACAGTTACTGTTGCAAGGATTGGAAAGTGACGATTGACGAAAACACAAAAAACAAATATGAAAATCTGCCTAAAGACGAACGGGAGGAGATACTTTCTTGCATAGGAGAAGACGAAAACGGCTCTTGTTTTTTGAAGTTGAACGAGAAGTCGAGCTGCCATTTTTTAGGCGAAGATTGTCTTTGCAAAATGCAGAAAAAATACGGTGAGGATTATTTATCCGATATTTGTTTTTCTTATCCTAGAGTAACCCATAAAATAGGCGACATAATTCAGCAGAGCCTAACGCTCAGTTGTCCCATAGCCGCTGAACTTGCGCTTTTTTCAGAAAGCATTTCCTTTATAGAAACCGATACTCCGCCGAAACGCTTAGGATGGTACACTAATTTAACCAATCGCAGAATTTTCCAAGAGGAGCCTTTGTCTTTAGAGTACCTTGAGAATTTAGAGTCAGCCGGGCTTTTTCTGTTAAGCAAAAGCGAAATCCCCTTAAAAACAAGACTAAGCCTGCTTTTAACCTTTTACGAAAAAGCTGAAGCCAATATCGGCAATAAAAATAAAACAAAGGAACTGTTAAGTCTGGTTGAAAGCGGAGAGTTTCAAAGAGATTTTTCCTCTGTCAAAAGTTACGACGCTATCTTTGAAAGAAGCGGTTATTTGCAGCTAGTATTGAAATTATTCGCATCTCTTTACGACTTTAACGCTACCGACGACAAATTAAACGATTTAATAAAAATTTACGACGCCGAATTTCAAAAATTTCAAGGAATGGTCATAGACAGGAATTCACAGGTTTTCACGAATTACCTGATGAACGAATTTTTTATGAGGGTTTATCCCTGCGCTTTCGACGATGGTTTTGCCGTAAACGCGAGGGTATTCGTTCTTTCATGGGAAGTTTTGAAATTCGCCCTTTTTATATTGTACGTCCAGGGAGGATTAAACGAAGAACGGGTGATTTTCGGCGTAAGACAGTTGATTGAGCGGTTGGATCACGGTAAGGGAGTCATGGAAAAGCTATTGAAAATAGCGAAAGAATGAGCAAAAAAATGAGCTGCAACAGTCGGAAACACCGACTATTGCAGCTTTTTTGTATTTTTGTTTGTCAGCGCAACTTTCACATTCTCAATAACGCTATTGTTGAAAGGCGTTTTCTATAATCCGAATGCTGAAATTTCCGCGCCCGTCTTTAAACACCTCCGCCACGTCAAAGGAGCACGGCGCTTCGAAGAAACTATGCGAGTTTATATAACATTCGGCGGTTTTTATGATTTTTAATTGTTTCGCAGCATTGACAGCCATGGCGGGAGTGCCGTATTTAACGGAAGTTCTGGTTTTTACCTCGACGAAGTGAAGCGTTTCGCCAAATTTTGCGATTATGTCAATCTCGCCGTACTTTGCCGTAAAATTTTTCTCTAGGATCAAATAACCCGACCTTTCCAAAAATTTAACGACAATATCTTCTCCTTCTTTACCAAGTCTTTTTGTATCAACGCTCATTGCTTAAAACAATCCTGCAATTTTGCCGTTTTCGTCGATGGACATATTCATGGCGGCAGGATGTTTGGGAAGTCCCGGCATGGTTAAGATGTTGCCCGTCAGAGCCACAACGAAGCCCGCACCCCTTGAAAATTTCACGTTGCGAACGGTTATGCGGAAATTTTTCGGTCTGCCCAACAATGCGGCGTTGTCAGAAAGGGAATATTGGGTCTTTGCCATGCAGACGGGGAGTTTGTCGCCGCCTAAAAGTTCGATGCTTTTAAGTTCTTTTTTCGCCATATCGGAAAAATCAACGCCGTTTGCGCCGTAAATTTCTTTTGCGATAGTTTCGATTTTTTCGGTTACGCTTAGATTATCTTCGTATAAGAAATGAAAATCTTTAGGCTTATTGAAGGCTTCTTCGACCTTTTTCGCCAAAGCAACGCCGCCTTCGCCGCCCTTTGCCCAAACTTCCGACAATGCGACTTCTGCGCCGTATTTCTTGCAGATTTCTTCCACAAATCGAAGTTCTTCGGGCGTGTCGGTTGGGAAGGCGTTTATTGCTACAACGGCGGGGATACCGAATTTCTTTATGTTTTCGATATGCTTGGTTAAATTTTCTGCGCCTTTTTCAAGGGCATTCATATCGACCTTGTTAAGTTCGCCTTTAGCAAGTCCGCCGTGCATTTTCATGGCGCGCACCGTTGCGACTATTACGGCCGCATCGGGTTTTAACCCCGATTTTCTGCATTTAATGTCAAGGAATTTTTCCGCTCCCAAATCTGCGCCGAATCCCGCCTCCGTTACCACAATATCGGCGGCTTTTAAGGCAAACTTTGTGGCTATAACGCTGTTGCAACCGTGGGCTATGTTTGCAAAAGGACCGCCGTGAATAAATGCGGGCGTCCCTTCCAATGTCTGCACTAAATTTGGCTTTATCGCATCCTTAAAGAGCAACGTAAGCGCGCCTGTTACGCCCAAATCTTTTGCGAAAACGGGTCTACCTTCCATCGTGTAAGCGACCAAAATTTCGCCCAACTTTTCTTCCATATCCTTCAAATTTTCGGCAAGGCAGAGTATCGCCATCATCTCGGACGCAACGGTTATATCAAAGCCGCTCTCCCTCGGTACGCCGTGAGCCGCGCCGCCTAAACCCACCACAATATGACGAAGGGCGCGGTCGTTTAAGTCAAGCACACGCTTCCACATAATGCGACGAAGGTCAATATTAAGGAGATTGCCGTGATGAATATGATTGTCGATAACCGCCGCCAAAAGGTTATGCGCCGTTGTTATGGCGTGAAAGTCTCCGGTAAAATGCAGATTTATGTCTTCCATAGGCACAACCTGAGCGTAACCGCCGCCTGCCGCGCCGCCTTTCATTCCGAAACACGGACCGAGCGAAGGTTCTCTTAAAGCCAATGCGACTTTTTTCCCCAGCTTATGAAAAGCGTCGGCGAGTCCAACGCTGGTTGTGGTCTTGCCTTCTCCCGCAGGAGTCGGATTCATGGCGGTGACTAAAACAAGTTTGCCGTTTTTCTCGTTTTCAAATTTGTTTATCGCCTCGTTGCTGATTTTAGCCTTATATTTGCCGTAAAACTCCAAGTCGTCAGCCGTAAGCGACAACTGTTCGCCTATCTTTTCAATAGGCTGTATAACGGCTTCCTGCGCGATTTCCACATCGGTTTTCATTTGCAGACACCTCCAAGATTATCTTATAAAAATATATTGCATAAGTTCTAAAGTTTTTTACGCTAACTAAAAAATCAAGTTTGTTAAAGTTTTTTCTTTTCTCTTTTTCTTTGCTACTTTCTTTTTCTCTTTTCTTTTTTACAAAAAAGAAAAGAGAAAAAGAAAGTAGTTGTCTACCCTTGTTGCAATTCAAACGCCCGAACCACATTTTCCATAAGCATGGCGACGGTTAAAAGCCCCACGCCGCCCGGCACCGGCGTTACAAATCCCGCAACTTCCTTTACCGCGTCAAAATCGACGTCGCCCACCAATTTTTTCGGCGCAATGCGGTTTATTCCAACGTCTATCACAACAGCGCCGTCTTTTACCATATCCGCCGTGACGAATTTGGGTTTTCCGACAGCCGCCACAAGTATATCCGCTTGTTTGGTTATCTCTTTAAGATTTTTCGTCTTAGAATGGCAGAGCGTCACCGTGGCGTTTTTCTGCAACAACAAATGTAACATGGGTTTTCCCACGATATTGCTTCTGCCGATAACAACGGCGTTTTTGCCTTCAATCTCAATCCCCGCAAGTTCCATCATCCTGATACATCCCGCGGGAGTGCAGGGCAAAAGCGCATTTTCCCCCGTCACCATTTTTCCCACGTTCACAGGATGAAAACCGTCCACGTCTTTTTTCGGGTCTATCCTGTTTAAAATTTCGCTTTCGCTTTTGGCGATTCCTTCAGGCAAGGGCAACTGCACCAATATTCCGTGAATATTCTTATCCCCGTTCAATTCGTCAATCTTTGCCAAAAGTTCGTCTTTGCTCACGCTTTCAGGTAGTTCAATAACTTTCGACACAATCCCCAAATCCTCACAAGCCTTATGCTTATTTCTCACATAAACTTCCGAAGCGGGATTGTTCCCGACTATTATAACCGCCAAAGCGGGCGAAACCTTATACTTTTCCTTTATTTCCTCTACTTTCTTTCTGACGTTCTCCTTTATAGCCGTCGCAAACTCTTTGCCTTCTAATATTTTTGCCATTTTTTCGCATCCTTTCTTGGGGCTTCGCCCCAAACCCCACAAGGGGCGCTGCCCCTTGACCCCGCCAAAGGGCGTTCGCCCTCTGGACTCCCGGTTACGTTATTTGATAGTTTATATGAAAAAGGTCACAAAACCCATTATTAAAGTTTTTTCTTTCTCTTTTTTCTTTGCTTCTTTCTTTTTTCTCTTTCTTTTTTTCAAAAAAGAAAGAGAAAAAAGAAAGAAGGCTTTTGTCATTTACCATAGTTTTGCGTTTAAAATTTTACTCCTTTTCCGAAAAATTAGGAAGTAAACCTATACCGAAATATTTTTCAAAAAAGGCTTTTATTTTTTCGATTACTCCCGTTTTCTTTCGATCGCGACCTCCTCCGAAACGGCTCATAGCGGGAAGAATTTTGTCAATGTCCGTGCCGGTGGTTTTTACTTCGCCGTCCCTGAAAGTCGCGTCCAAAAATTTTCGCGTTTCGGCAGGTTTTAGTTTTTCCTCCGCTATTATTTGTTGCAGTTCTTCCTCCCTCTTTTGAGTGACATAATCGTTCCATTCGCTTACAACGTCCTCTATTTCGTTTATATCCGAAATAAAAGATTCTATAAGTTCTCTTTTGCTGCGAAGTTCCGGACTTGCGTCCACCGCCTTTTTTATGGCGACTAAAATTTCCTTATCCTTCGATTGGCTATCGTGATATTTCTTTACAAGCATTAAAATATAATCGATATTTATTTCAATTTGTTTTATTAACTCAATCTCAAAAACAATATCGTCGGTAATATCGGAGTTTTCTCCTCTTTTTCGTTTCTCTTGCCATTCGTCCCTCAAATCTTGATACCTTGCCAAATAATCCTGCAAATCTCTTTCTGAAATAATCTCATTTCCCTTAAAATCATCGAAAGAAAGCAGTAAATTTCTCATTTTGAGGATTGCCCCGAAAATGGAAATAAAATCTTTTTGATTTTTTTCACCTATAATTTGCGGCTCTGTTACGGGGAATTTTGACAAAAGATCTTTACTACTGCACTACGACCAATAGTTGCAACAATAGTTAAAAGCACATCTCCAACTTCGACATTTGTTCTTTTATTTTCTTGAATGAATGTTTTTTTATCAACGAAACGTTTTGCATTATGATAATCAATTAGATTATTGTAAATATTTTGTACGCTTAAAATAGGATAATCACCAAATTTACGAGAAGATTTTGGAAGGTTATGCATACCATCTTTTATTGATTGGCAAATTTCTCCCAACTCTTTATATTCCACCCCATTCGGGCAAAACTTCGCCATAAGTTCGTCAAGTTTGCTCATCGTCTTCCACCTCGCTTCCTAAATAATCTTTTAATATTTTCAAAAACTCATCAGGAGATATTGCGGGAATTTCGCTGACGGTAAAATCTTTTAAATTTGCCGTCACAATAAAATCGCAATTCGCTTCTTTAGCGCATTTATCCTGTAAACAGTCCTCAAAATCCTTGAATTGCTTATTTTGTACAGCATCCTCAACTTCCTTTTGAGATGCGCCCACAATATATAGCAAATCGCAGACAGTTTCAAGCATTTCGCGTCCTTTTGCTTCGCCAAATTTTCGTCCTAGGTACCAAATTGTTGAAAGCGAATGAAATGCTAAAAACCCGATAATTTTTTCCGAAGCGCACGCATACATTATTTCATCAGTTTCTTTAATGTAAGGGTCTTCCCTCTTTGTAAGAAATGTCATAGCTACATTGGTATCTATAAGCACCTTAATATTTTTGTTATTCATATATTGTACCCGTATTTTTCTTCTATTGCTTCACGACGAATTTCTTCTATAGGTGGAAGATTAGCGGCGGCCATCTCTTCGCGAAGTTCCATAAGTCTTTTAAATGCCGCCATTTTTTTGGAAGGTTTGTTTCGTTCTTTTTCAACTACCGCCTCTTCCCAAGCCTTGCTTTCAAGTTCCACTATTTCGTCAATGCTTCTGCCGTCTTTTATTGCATCCTCGGAAAGAGAGCCGCCCAATTCTTCGATTTTTTTTTGGCGTTCTTCTTCGGTCATTTTCGGTTTTTTTATAAACTCGTCAGTAACCATTATAATCAATTTCTGGTTAGGCAAAATTTTTGTTTTTTCCAGTAGCTGAACAGCCGTACCATCATAATAGCCTTTTATTGCCAACATATCTCTCGTCCTCCTTTAATTTTGTCTAAACTTAATTCGCTACGCAGTTACGTTAGTTTGGTCATAGCTCTCCTCCGTTATTCGCCGAATAAGTCGCTGTGTGTTCCGGTTCGCATTAGATACAGATATAACATTGTTTTATCTTTTTCATAAATTAGCAACCAATCCGGCTGTATATGACATTCTCGATAACCCTCCAAATCTCCGTTTAACGGATGATCGTAATTTTTTTCCGGCAAAGGCTCGTCCGTTGCAAGTTTTTTTATAATATCAGTCAATAATGAAATATTATAGCCGCGTTTTTGCGCTCGTTTTAAATCCCGTTGAAATTTCCTTGTTGGCTTTACCGTACATAAAATCATTCTAAAAGTTCCTCCATCATTAGATCAATATCGGTATAGCCTTCAAATTCTTCGGGGTGTTTTTTCATATATTCTACTTCGGATTTAGCCTCTAAAGTATCTTGATTAGGTTTATCTATAATATTTACAGTCATAATGACGGGTTGATTTTTGGGAAGTGTTACTTTTTCCAGCGGTCGAAATGCTACGCCATCGTAATATCCTTGTAATGTCAACATATTTCTCGCCCCCATTTATCAGTCTTCGATTTCAACGATAATTTTATCTATTTCGTTACGCTGTCTCGCCATCAGTTCCGTTAGTTTCGTCATTTGCGCTCTCCTCTTGTTCTTTCACAAAATTCATCAAAAATTCTTCGGGCGAAAAGATTTTGACGACAGAGTTTTTATAATCTTTAATATTTCTGGTAATAATACAGTCAAGATGCATTCGCTTTGCCGTTTGTTCCATAACGGCGTCTTCATAATCCTTCATGGAAGAAAAACAAGCCTTATAACAATCTTCTGCCAATGTATCAACAACAATAAACACGGAAAACAATTTTTTTATTGCGTCTATCGTTTTGTCTTTGTTATGCGTACTGCGCATATAAAGATAATAAATATCGGTTATTGATTTAGCGGTAATAACACCCTCAATCTTTTTTTGAGCCATCTCTAATATTTCTTTTGCGTTCGTGTCAAAAGGTTTCCTCTCTTGCAAAGCGTCAAGTATAATACAAGTGTCAATAAGTGCCGTCATATCTTACTAAGCCTTTCTTCTCTCGCTTCTTCTAATGTTATATCCGCAGGAATCGAACCGTATAACGACCTTACGATTTTTAATCTCTCTGCTATTTCGCTTTCGTTTTTGGCTTTTGTTAAAATATCCACAATTTTAACAACATCAACTTCCGCCGCGCTGTCTATAAGTTCGTGCGCTTTTTGTCTTAACGCTGTCATAATTTCATTCCTCCTAGTATCAACCTTCAATTTCCGCCACAATCTTATCAATCTCATCGCGCAAAACCTGCTCCCGCGCCACTATCTCCTTAATTTTCGCGTTAAGCTCCGTTATATCAATTTTTTCGCGTTTATCTTCCTGCTCTACATAAGTGCTGACGGAAAGATTATAATTTTCGGCTTTTATTTCCTCGAAAGAAGCGAGTTTTGAAAAATATTCTTTTGCCTCTTCCGCTTCTTCGTCGGAAAGTTTCGCATAATCAAAATCAAGATTTCCGGCTTCGTGTTCCCCTTTGTTGATGTAAGTGGTAAGATTGTCGGACATATAGCGATAAAACATAGTGCCAAGCACATAATTTTTAAAATCCCAACCGTCAACCGAACCGCGCAGTTCGTCGGCTATCGCCCAAACTCTTTTATGAATTTCTTCCCGTTCCTGCTCTTTTATATCGTTCGCCATTGTTTTCTTTTCCTTTAAGTCTTTAGATAATCTCTAAAAACCGTTCTTTTCTTTCTTTTTCTTATAAGAAAAAGAAAGAAAAGAACCAAAAGAAAGAAAAAGAATTTTAATATAAAAAACATAAAAATGTAATGTTTAATACTTTATTTAAATTTGATAAAGTTTTTTCTTTGTTACTATTCACGGGTAGTAAAAAAAGAAAAATAGCGCTCTTCATGGTCAACCCCTCTGCCCTTCGGGCACCTCCCCTTTCAGGGGAGGCTCTCTGATTTCTCATTTTGTGGATATTGAAGTGGTAAACTAAAATTGGACATGGAGGGGGTAATTTTTGGACATACGGTGTATACTG
>JAGBMX010000113.1 GCA_017634675.1 Selenomonadaceae bacterium
CTCGTTCCTACGTTGCAGATTGGCGATATTGTTATTATGGACAATTTGAAGGCACATAAAGCCGACGCTGTAAGCGAGCTTATTTGTGCTGTCGGCGCAACTGTTGTATTTTTGCCCCCATATAGTCCAGATTTTAATCCTATAGAAAAAATGTGGTCAAAAATGAAAAATTATCTTCGTAAATGTAAAGTTAGAATAAAAAAACTTCTTCCAGAAGCTGTTGCAAATGCTCTTGCTTTAGTTACACCATCTGATTGTAAGGGATGGTTTTCTTGTTGTGGCTACTGTTAGTAATTTTGAAAATTGCTATAAAGATTTTCCGGTAAGCATTTGCCTTAGCAACCTACCCGTTATGTTTTTTATCGTAGCGTCGTCGTTTATCGTAAGTCGAATAGGCAGGGGATAGATTTTGCTTGCCATCGCCTGCGGATTTCGTTCTAAATTGTAGCTTGAAAACAGTATGGCAAAATAAGTGTCTCGATTGTAATTTACCTGCTTTTGCAAAAGCCCCCACGCTGTTGATAAAATGGCTATCATCAAATCGCTGTTGCCCATTGACTTATCCTTTAGGATTTTATACAAATCGGGATGTAGATAGGTTTGATAAATCTTTGGGGTAAATTTGCCGTAATTCGGAGAAAATCTGGGAATCTTCGGGGTCGATGGCAAATCTTTCATAAGATTTCGATAATATTTGGCCATATTCATGGAAAACGTCGGGTCGTCCGGCGTAAGTATGGGGGTGTCTTTATATTTTTTAAACCCGAAAACCTGCGAAAAAAAATCATCTTCTCGCCAAGACTGGGCTAAAAGTCTGGACTCTGTCACGATTATGGCGTAATCTTCTTCGCCGGCTTTTATGAAGGTAAAGCGGATAAGCACATCGCTGCCTATGTCAAAGGGTTTTTTTAGCTCGTCCTTCATAAGCTTTTCGATTGTTCTTTCAAGAGCGTCGTTCTTTAAAAATTTCAAACTGTAGAAGTTGACGACAGGTCGCCTTTTCACAAAGACAATCTTGTGCATTTTCGCTTCTTTGCCGATTGGGAAGAAATTTACCCTAATCAATGGAGTATTTGCGAAAAAATTCTTCATGTTCTCCATAAGGTCTTCCCGCTCTATATCGGATTTTACCTTATAGAGGAACTGCAAATTAAACTGTGGAGAAACAAAATCCTCGCCGGTAAGGACGCTTCTTTCATATCCCGAAAGGGTCCGCACCTCTTCTATCATAAATCCGTGCTGAGAATGTTTACCAAGATTTTGACGACCATAACGGTTCTCAAGCTGCGCAAGCTCTACGCCCTTTATATCCGTCATCTTTGTGGCTGTAACCGGCGCATCTTCTTCGGGCAACACGTCTTCGTCTATGGTTTCGTTGTAAAAAAGTTCTTCTTTGGGTTCTTCTTCAGTCTCCGGCTCCGGTTCGGGAGCGATTTCCTTCATTATCTCGGGGTCTTTGCCGATATGCCTTAAGAGCCTTTCCGCTTGTTTTAATATTTCGTCAAGATCCGGCTCCGCCTCTTCGGTTTCAAGGGCGCTTAACGGTTCGTCAACCATTCTTAGCCCCTCCTCCCGAATCCCTTATGGCGCGGATGTCCTGCCATAAATCCTTTGCCTTTTCGTATATCCTGGGATCGCTTGCTCGAAGGGAGTGATCGCTTATCATGCGGCTTATATACGAAGCCGATTGTTCGTAATTTTCCGTTAAAAAATATATGGCGCCGACAAGATACATCACGGTATTTGCGGAAATATTCCCCGCAAAGGCTCTTTCCGTCGCAAGGGCGCGTTCGTAAAGCTCCGCAGCCTTTAAGAGATATTCCTTTTCAGCCTCTTTATCCTCGGCGTATCTGTATATCCAAGCGATTGTAAGGTTGAGATTGGCCTCTCTGCTTGGCGATTTATCCGTCATTTCGGAAAAAAGCGCCGCCGCCTTTGTTATCGCAACAGCCTCGCTTACGCTTCTGTCCTCGTGAAAGGGAATTATCATATTTCCGCTCACAAGAAATTCCATAAGAGCCTGTCTATGCCTTGCGGGGAGCTTTGACATAAACTTTTTTTCCTCCGCCGCAAAACCGCAATGCTCACACGAAATAACGGTATAAAGATATGGATTTATACCGTTATACTGTACGCATAAGTCAAGATCTCGACTCACGACCGGAAGTTTAGACTTATACTTTATGGCTCTGGTTTTTTGTTCGCACACGGGACAAACTCTCTCCACAAGAATGCGATAGTCCGCGTCGGTTTTTATTTTAGGCGCCGACGATTGATTTTTTTGAAGCGTCGATTGCTTTTGTTTATCCTCTTCTTCCTGAGCTTTTTTGTCCACATGACTCTGAAGCAGGGCGAGTCTCTTTTCAAAATCAATTTCTTCATTATCGGAATCAGTCGAAAATGGTATAATGTCGTTTACCTCCGCAACCGAATCTTCCGCGTCAACGCCTGACGGTTGTTCCTGTTGTTCCTGTTGTTCCTGTTTTTCCTTTGCTTCCATCCGTTCCGCTGCGGCTCTTTCTACTTTGGCTCGAATGCTTTTAATCATGTTCTGACTAAGACTGCTTTTTTCCTCTGCTTCTCGTTCCCGTTTCTTTGCGATGGCTTCCCGTACCGCCGCCGCTCCGTCAACTCTTTGAGGAGTCTTCTTCTCTCTTACTGCGCCGTTCTTAACAATGTTAAAAATGGCGCTTGCCACGTCCTCGTCTTGCAAAAGGCGCAACAATTCTTCCTTGGACATAAAAACACCTCCGTGTGTTAAAAAAACATATTCAGGAAACAATCCTTGTTTCCTCTACTTCCTTTTTTGCCTGCCCATCGTTTTATAGCCGGCTGTCGCTTTTACGTACTGAGCCAATTTTTCTCTTGCTTCTATGGCGTCTTTTGACACTTTTATCTCTTTTTGCAATTTCTTAAAGCATTTAACGCACATTTTGCCGTAAAATATCGGAGCGCCGCATTTTATGCAAGGATACGATATTTGCGCTTTTTCATTGTCAAAATAACCTTCCCTTATCATTTCCCTGATTAAGGGCATCGTTGCCCCTGTCGCCTCCATAATATCATCAAGGTTGCAACCTTGATGTTCCCTTACATATTCAAAGACAGTAAGTTTCAACTTTAGCGTTTTTTCGTAACATTCAAGACACATCTTTCGCCCGACTTCCATATAAATCCGCCCGCACTTAGGACAATTCTTAGGTTTACCGTTCACCGCCAAGTTGTCACCGCCTTTTTCAGCAGTTTGAATATCCTGTTGTTTATATTTTATTTATAAAAAGAAATTCTGTCAAGTATATTTTAAACAATGAATTACCCCCTCCCCAGGTTATTTTTGCGGGTTTCCGAGCAACTATAAGTATAAAAAAAATTACGGCTTGAATTTTTTTCAAGCCGTAATTCTTACTTTCGCCATTCGCATACGCCGTCTTTGCAATTTTGTTCAGATTCCGTATACGACGAATTTGCTCCGTCTTGTTTGCCTTCTTCGGCAAAAGAGACCGTAGATATTGCAAGCGTCATGCCGATTAAGGCTGCGCAAATGAGTTTTTTCATTGTCTTCACCTCAGTTTCATAACCATATTTAATGCGTTTACCCCGCAAGTTTCAACGCATTTTCCGCATCTGATACATTCCGTGGAATTTGCCGATTTAGCGGGGTTTATTCCCATAGGGCAGATTTTTTCGCAAGCGCCGCAGTTAACGCAAGCTTGCTTGTTAAATCCCATGCGGTAAAAACTTATTTTATTTAGCAGTCCGTAAAGCGCCCCAAGTGGACAAAGCGTTTTGCAAAAGAAACGGTAAACCGTCATGCAACCGATTATTACAATCAAGAGTACCGTTAACTTTACGGCGAACAGAACGCCTACGCTGTCCATAAATTCCGAATGGGTGATAAGTAGCGGAATTGCAGCTTCCAATGTGCCTGCGGGGCAGATATATTGACAAAACGCAGGCTCTCCTATGCCGCTTGCCAAGGCTCCCGCAAGCGGCAACAACAACACGAAAATAAACAGCACGGCGTATTTTACATAATTCAGGATTTGCGGAAGTTTTTTCTTTGGCAGGGGAATTTTCGCCAAAAGCTCCTGAAACAGCCCAAAGGGGCAGAGGAAGCCGCATATAAAGCGTCCACACAATACGCCGAACATCAGGATAAAACCGAAAGCGTAAAACCCAAACACGCTACCGGCAGAGCCGATTATGGTCTGCATCGCCCCCAAAGGGCAGGAAAGCGTCGCCGCAGGGCAAGAGTAACAGTTAAGTCCCGGGGCGCAGAGATATTTCTCGTTGCCTTTATATATCTTGCCCGTGAAAAAATTTCCGACTTCCCTGTTGGTAATGACAAAAGAAGCGAACTGCGCAAACTTTCTGCGAAAATCAGCCTTCATTTTTTCACCCTAAACCTATACATTCCATGCAAACTCTTATGGCTTTATTATACACGGCGTCCCCCTCGCCCCGCCATGCGCCGAAAGCGATTGACAGCGCGGCGACAATCAAAAGCGCGATGCGCAGCTTCATTTCAAATACTCCCGAACTCTCGATTTGTACTTTTCAACGTCCGCGCCTACAACGGGCTTGCCTAAAATATTTCCCTCCGAATCCACGAATATGGTGGTAGGCACCGCCGCTACGTTCTCCAAATACCCCATTATCTCCTTACTTGGAAGTAAATTTACAAATTTAGCGTTGGAGCTTTCCATAATCTTAACGGCCGCGTCCGCTATTATTTTGTCGTTTTCATTCTTAGCGTCGCAGACTATGCCGATAATCTGCGCGTCTTTGGGCATTTCGCTTGCCCATGCGCCAAGAGCGGGCATTTCCTCTTTGCACGGCGGGCAGAAAGTTCCCCAGATATTTATGACGGTAACTTTTTTCCCTTTGAAAATGTCTTGAGTCACGGTGTTTCCCGCAAGATCTAACGTTTTAAAAGCGGGAAATTTTTCTTGATTTTCCGCTTTATCCGCCGCTTTTTCCGCAAAACACCCCGTAGCAAGCATAAGCGTTGCGACTAAAAGCATTACGGAACCCATGTAGTTTAGATATTTTTTCATGGCTTTTTCTCTCCTTTGGACAAATTTTTCTTGGCTTTCATTTCTTTATATTTCTCCGGCGATGGTCTTTTTACCTTCTTTGATTTGATTTGCGCAGGTTTTTTATCCGTTTTCACATAAAAACTTTCAAGCGGTTTGTAGCCAAGCTCCGCCATTAAACCGTCCCAATTTTGGGGCAGTTCTACCTTCACCGTTGCAAAGCCACCGCCCGGAACAGTCAACACCTTGTTCCTGTTCGCGTCCCCCGTAACCACTATGGCGGTTTTGCCTTCCTTCATAACCGGCACGGTCGTCATTTTATCCTTGCCCGTCCAAGCCAGCCATTTTGGAGTCTCCGTTTCCTTTGCGAATTCGTTCTTGCCGATTTTTCTTGCGTGCATTTGGGGCGTGTACTTTTTTCCTTCAAAAGAGCTGCCCGGGTTTGCCCAAAAATTGGCGTATGCTCTTTCTTCAAGAGGTCTTCTTGCCGTTTCGACCAAGGCTTTTTCAAGTTCGGCTTTGTCTTTGTATTTCGCCGCCAAATCTCTCGCGACGTATTCCGTTACGAAGAACGTCCTATATACAAAGGGAGTGCCGCCGCCTAACGCAAACTGCTCTTTTTCCACAGCGTCCCAAGCCATCAATTCAGCTATTTTTTGGGGGTCAGTGGTGGCGGGAGTTAAATTATTCCCCCAGTTAAGGGAAGAAGCGGCTGTCACGGTGTTGTCGTTTGCTTCGTAACCCATTTGCATATGGTACGGCGACCAGCCTATGCGAGAAAGCGCTTCTTCATCTTCAGCCATCGCCCAAGACGAGAGATAACCAAAAGTTCCCATGCGGTTCTTTTTTATGTCGTAACCGCCCAAGTTCAAAAGGGCAAGATCTATAAACCTGCCTAATTTTTTGTTGGGAGTTGCGGAAATTTCGCCTTGCCCCGCCTCAATGCCAAGTTGACGGGACACGGGGCCGTTCAGCCACATATAAGGCGTCCAAGCGTGAGTGCTTGAAAGGGTGCGCCTGAAATTGCCGTCCTGCATCGCTTTTGTAAACGCTATTAAGATTGGCATATACTCGGGCGGGCAACCCGCAATTGCGCCGACGACAGCCACGTTTTGCGCCGTCACCAACCGATACGACGGAGGAATTTTTCCGATAACGTCGTCTTTTGAGTAAGTCGTATACTTAAAGAACTTATCCACAATCTCTTGAGTGGGCGGGGTTATGGGAAGTCCGTCCGTCCAGCCTTGCTGCTCAAAAAAAGATTGAGTTTCTTCCAAAGTCCCCGAAAAGACAATTCCGTTTTCCGAAGTTCGCAGACTTTTTTCCGCTTCTGCAATTTCATTCGCTCCGATTGGTTTTGTAAGCCCTTCAACAATTTGCGGCCACAGTATTTCTCGGGTGTTCCTTATAAGTTCTTCCTGCGTATGCGAGGCAAAAGCTCCAGGGTACACCGCAACCCTTTGGACGGGAACTCCCGCCGAAACGGATACGTATTTGGCTTGATCCACAAATCCCGGCGCAGCTATCATAACCGAGGGTATGCCTAAATATTCCGCAGTAATGCAAGAGCCTTCCTCTTTTGGAGTGCAAAGCCCGCATCCGCCGTTGCCGGAAATAACCGCATCAACCTTCATTTCTTTTAATTTGCGTTCAAACTCATCCTTTTGTGGTCTGTTTATCCCCGGTGCAGGATAAGGACCCGCAGAACCTATTTCGTTTAACAGCAAAACTTTCGCCGCAGGATAATTTTCCAAAATAAGCCGCTTAATCTCTGCGTGGGTCACGCTCGCCATAAAACTGCCGCCCACCACCGCTATTGTTTTTCCGTTTAAAGTGTCTAATCTTGGCGCTTCCTTTATAAATTGCACGGTGGATTTACCTATCGGCGAAAGTACCGAAAAAGGCGCAATTTGACTGTACTCCATTACGACAGGCAGCGGGCAAGCGTCCCCCGTTTGCGCCGCAGCGTACGACGTTTGTATCGGCGATACCAAAAGAGAAGCCGCCAAAAGCCCCATAAAAATTTTCTTCTGCAACATAAGCGTCACCCATTTCCGCATTACTTTTACCGGCGTTGTTTATTTTGTTGTAATCATTATTGCTTAGAAATGTGACGAAAGTTTGTCGAATCAAGATTTTTTTGCATAAAAAACTACTTTCTTCGCATCTTTTGAAGATACGAAGAAAGTAGTTGGAAAACACGTCCTTTGCAAAAAAACTCAGAACTGTAAAAAATTACATAGTGCTTTTCACAGTCAACCTCTCCACCGCTTCGCGGTCCCCCTCCCCTTTCAGGGGAGGCTCAAAAGCAGAAATCAGAGTGCCTCCCCTGAAAGGGGAGGTGCCCGAAGGGCGGAGGGGTGCTGAAAATAGAAACTAAAAATTTATTAAATGACCGTAGTAAGGATAAAACTGTTATTTTACTTTTATCAATTCGTATTTACGGCTGCCCATGCCGATTTTTTCGGCGTGTTCCAAGGTTTCCTTCCAATGAACGTTTGGGTTGGAGTCCATAAAGTGATCGTGATGGTGATGCCAATCGGGTTTGCTTAAATTATCGCTTAATTGGCTGTTGGGCATGGGAGTTGCCTTTTGCGCCTCGTCTACGCAAGCCTGATCGATAGCGACGGGATCGAAAGAGGCAAACATTCCCAAATTGGGAAGAATAGGACTGTCGTTATCCCCGTGGCAATCGCAGTTTGGAGAAATATCCATAGCGAGGCTTACGTGGAAACACGGACGATCCTGGCAAATCGCTTGAGCATATTCCGCCATCTTTTTATCCAGCAAATCGTTAGCATCCCACTCGTCGTTTGAAATGGCGTCAAAAGCGCATGCTCCTATGCAACGACCGCAACCCTTGCAGATGTTCTTGTCGATATGCGCTTTATTGTTTTCGTATGAAATCGCATTTGAACCACATTCTTTAGCGCAACGACGGCAACCGCGACAAAGCTCCTCGTTTACCGAAACCTTGCCTGAAGAATGTTGCTCCATTTTACCGGCTCTTGAGCCTCCGCCCATGCCGATGTTCTTTATCGCGCCGCCGAATCCCGTCATCTCGTGACCTTTAAAATGGGTAAGGCTGATGATAATATCAGCGTCCATAAGCGCGCGACCGATTTTAGCGTTTTTGACGTATTCGCCGTTTTTAACAGGCACTTCCACCTCATCGGTTCCGCGAAGCCCGTCCGCTATTACGATTTGACAACCCGTGGTAACGGTATTGAAACCGTTCAAATTTGCGCAATCCATGTGCTCAAGCGCATGACGACGACTGCCGGGATATAGAGTATTGCAATCCGTCAAAAAGGGAACTCCGCCCTTTTCTTTCACAATGTCCGCGATAACCTTCGCATATTGGGGGCGTAAAAACGCCATGTTGCCAAGTTCTCCGAAGTGCATCTTTATGGCGACAAATTTGCCTTCCATATTCATATCCTTCATACCGGCAGTTAGGCAGAGTCTCTTTAATTTATCCAAAAGACTGTTTCCGACGCCCGCCCGAAAATCCGTAAAATAAACTTTCGACGCTTCCATAAATGTCCTCCTGTTAAGTCAAATTCATACGCAACTGTATTCTATCATAACAAGAGACAATTTCTCAAGAAAAATATGAATTTATCACAAAAGAAACTTCGTCGTTTGTTACTATTCACGGGTAATACAACATAGTGATGCGAAAGGTGAATTAGTGCCGTTCATGGTCGACCTCTCCACCGCTTTGCGGTCCCCCTCCCCTTTCATGGGAGGCACTAGAGCGGCAGCTTTTCCCCTTACATCCACAAAACTAACAATCAGAGAGCCTCTCCTGAAAGGAGAGGTCAGAGTGTAGACTTATTATTGTTACTTCCAATTTCAAGGGACACTCCCCCCTACCCCCCTCTAAGAGGGGGGCTTGGTTTGAGAAATATTGAAATTTTTTGGCTCAAAAGTCGCAATCCGAGTGCCTCCCTCCTAGAG
>JAGBMX010000114.1 GCA_017634675.1 Selenomonadaceae bacterium
AAGAAAGAAGCAAAGAAAGAGAGAGAGAAAAAACTTTAATAATTTTTATAGTTTTTCTATTGATTCAACTATGTTTTTTAGTCCTTCTTCCTGCAAGAACTCTATTTCGCCTGCGTCCGCAGCGGCGGCGTAAGCGGGATCCATCGGTAGTCTTGATACTTCCTTTATGTCGTATTTATCGGCGACGTCTTTTGCGTGGCTTTTGCCGAAAATATCGTGGTTCTTGCCGCAATCCGGGCATTTGAAATAGCTCATGTTCTCGACCAACGCAAAAACGGGAATTTCCATCATCTTTGCCATTTTTACCGCTTTTTCCACAATCATGCCGACCATCTCTTGCGGCGAAGTCACAACCACTATCCCGTCAACCGGCAACGACTGCAAAACGGTAAGCGGCACGTCTCCCGTACCGGGAGGCATATCCACGAACATAACGTCGATATCGCCCCAAAGCACATCCGTCCAGAACTGTTTTACCACTCCCGCCAATATTGGCCCTCTCCAGATAACGGGGTCTGTCGTTTCCTGAAGCATCAAGTTCATGGAAACAACTTTTATCCCCGTTCTCGTATCTGCGGGATAAAGTTCCGTCTCGCTTCCCGTTAAATGTTCCGTTAATCCGAATCCTTGGGGAATGGAAGGCCCCGTAATATCCGCGTCCATAACGGCGACTTTCTTTCCCGCGCGTTTTGCGGCGGACGCCAAAAGCGACGTCACCATACTTTTGCCCACGCCGCCTTTGCCGCTCATTACGGCTATAACTTTACCCACATTGGAATTTTGATTTAGCGGCGCAAGCAAATCCTGCGGCATTGTACGCTCTCCGCAATTTTCCCCGCAAGACGCGCAATCGTTATTACAACTTTCACTCATGACTTTCTCCTTTATCAAACACAATAAATCTTTTCTTTCTTCTTTTCTCTCTTTCTTTTGTAAAAGAAAGAGAGAAAAGAAGAAAGAAACAAAGAAGAAAAGAGAGAAAGAAAACTTTAACAAAACTAAATTTAATAGTTTTACAAAGATAGGATACTGAACATTTTTAATTTATTATGTATTTTACGGCTTCCTCCACAACATTATCCTCAACGGTTTCTATAATAACCCTTCCGATTTTGTTTGGCAATACAAAATATATTTTACCGTTTATAGCTTTTTTATCGTTCTTCATCGCCGCATTGATGCCCTCAATAGTTACCCCTTCGGCTCGAATCGGTAGGTTTAGACTTTTAAGCAGATTTTCTATTCTTAAAGTATCTTCGCTATCGGTCAATTTTAATATCTCGCCAATCTTCATGGCTGCGACTATGCCTATCGCGACTGCCTCGCCGTGGTTGTACTTTTTAAAATTCGTCTCCTTTTCGACAGCGTGGCCTACCGTATGCCCGAAATTTAAAATCCGCCGTAAATCCCCTTCCTTTTCGTCTTTCATTACGACGTCCGCCTTTGCTCTTACGGATTTTGATATGATTTTTATATAAATGTCTTCGTCTATATCTAAAATCTTTGCTGAGTTTGCCTCTAAGTATGAAACAAAGTTTTCATCGCCAATTATTCCGTATTTGACAATTTCCCCGAAACCGGTGCGAACTTCTCTTTCGGGCAGGGATTTTAAGAAGGTTACGTCTATAAATACCGCGTCCGGCTGATAAAATGCGCCGATTAAATTCTTTCCCAACGGGTGATTTATTCCAACCTTGCCGCCAACGCTTGAGTCCACCGCCGCTAAAAGAGTGGTGGGAATTTGTATAAAGGGCACGCCGCGAAGAAAAGTCGAGGCGATAAATCCAGCTAAATCTCCTACCACTCCGCCGCCCAACGCCACTATAAGAGATTTTCTGTCAAGCTTTTCAGAGATTGCTTTCGTATATATATCGTTGGCAACGTCGAGACATTTTGCGCTCTCGCCCGCTTGGACAACATGATTTAAAGGCGTATAGCCGGCTTTTTTGAAAACTTCGGAGATTTTTTCGCCGTAAAGAGGAAAAACATTCGTATCGCTGATAATTAAAGCCTTATCGGAATATTTTTTCCCCTTCAAAAAATTTTCCAGTTCGTCTAAAATATTGCTTCCAAGAACCACATAGTAATTTTTATATCCAACGTCAACGCTGATTTTTTCCACATCAGCCCCTCCTCATCTTCAAAAAACGGCAAATATCTTCCACTACCTGCAATGGTGAAAGTTCTCCCGTGTCTATCGTGTAATCCGCATTTTCGTAAATTCCCTTGCGTTCGTCCAACAGTTTCGCTATTTTCTCTTCCCGTTCCTCTATGGAAAGTCCTTCAAGTAACGGGCGCGTTCCCTCTTTTGCCGTGCGTTCCGCGATTACTTCTACGCTTGCTGTTAAGGCGATTATAAAACCGCTTTCTGATAATGCCTTTCGATTTTCCTCATCTCTTACCGTACCGCCGCCGGTTGCTATAACCGTATTTTTACGGCTTGCTACTTCAAAAGTTACTTCCTTTTCGCATTTCCTGAAATAATCTTCCCCGTATTTTTGAAATATTTCGGAAACGGTCATGCCGCATTTTGTTTCGATGGCTTCGTCAATATCTATAAAAGCGGCGCCTAAACGAACAGCAAGATTACGCCCCACGCTGCTCTTACCCGTGCCCATAAAACCTATCAATACTACATTTTTCATAGGCTCCACCTTGCGTTAATCCTAGAAACATAGGCGCGATAATTTTGAAGCGTGTCTGTCATGGCCGCACCGCCAAACATTTCTAAAATTGCGCCCGCCATTACATAAGCCGACATCGCTTCTCCAACAACGGATGCGGCGGGAACCGCCGTCACATCACTTCTTTCCTTAGACGCTTTTATTTCGGATTTCGTTTCTATATCTATTGAGTTAAGCGGCTGCATAAGAGTGGGTATCGGCTTCATGGCGCAACGCAATATTATATCTTCCCCGTTGGTCATGCCGCCTTCAATTCCGCCTGCTCGATTGGTTTTTCTAAACGGCTTACCGTCGTCATCCAGAAAAATTTCGTCATGAGCAAGACTCCCCGGCAAATTCGCCAGTTCAAAGCCCTCTCCGATTTCCACTCCCTTTATCGCCTGTATGGACATAAGCGCGGCGGCAAATTTTGCGTCCAAACGACTTTCAAAGGAAATGTGACTGCCAAGCCCCACGGGCGCGCCTTTTATAATAATTTCGAACACGCCGCCCAACGTATCGCCGTTATTCTTTGCTTCGTCAATCTTCGCTTTCATCTTAGCTTCGGCATTTTGGTCAAAAACGTTCAATTCGGAATCGGTTGTTTGCGATTTGTCAAAAGCAAGGTTATTCCTGTCAATTAAAACCCCGCCTAAACTTATTACATGGGAGAAAATATTTATGCCAAAAACTTCCAGAAAGTTTTTGCAAATTCCTCCGACAGCGACGCGCATAGCGGTTTCGCGGGCGCTTGAACGCTCTAAAATATCTCTGGCATCTTTTCTGTCGTATTTTAACACGCCGTTTAAATCTGCGTGTCCCGGGCGCGCCGCCGTAACTTTTTCACCAAAGGGTTCGCCGAAAGCCGCCATTTTTTTTAGCCAATTTTCGTTATCGCGATTTTTTATCAAAATCGTAATCGGGCTTCCGATTGTTTCGCCAAAGCGAACTCCCGAAACAATTTCGGCCGTATCGCTTTCAATTTTCATACGTCCTCCGCGTCCATATCCGCCTTGACGACGTTTTAGCTCGTTGTTTACGCTGTCAATATCAATTTTAAGCCCTGCGGGAATTCCTTCTAAAATACCGGTCAACGTTTTGCCATGCGATTCTCCCGCCGTCATAAACCTAATCATATTTTCACCTCTGAATTTCATATTTTATGTAACTTTCGTCATAATAATAAAATATCCTTTTTTTATTGTGAAAAACTAAACAAAAAATATCCCGTTTGTGGGAGCAATTTAATGTACGTGGTTGGTTGAAACAGGTATTTTCAAGGGATAAAGAGCATTTTTCCCTTTTCACATGAAAATTTGCAGGAATTGAGGATACTTTTGGCGAATTTCAACCTTATAAGAAAACGCGTACGAAAGGAGAAAAAATGCTTCGAAGCGGATTTACCACAGGAGCTGCATCTGCAGCCGGGGCGCTTGCAAGTCTTCTTTTGCTGCAAGGGGAGAAAAAGGAAATTATAGAATTTTCGGCGCTCGACAATACTCCTCTTTCAATTCCGATAAAGGACGTCCATTTAACAGAATACGGCGCAAAGGCGGAAGTTATAAAAGATTCGGGGGACGACCCCGATATTACAAACGGCGTTTCAATTTTTACGGAAGTTCGTTTGGTAGACTATACCGATAAAATTATATTTAAAGCGGGAGACGGCATAGGCGTCGTCACTAAAAAGGGATTGTCGCTTGATGTGGGGGAACCCGCCATAAATCCGGGCCCGAGAAAATTGATAAAATCCGTAATAAGTCCTTTTGTAAAAAAGAATGTCGGTGTGGAAATCATAATTTCCATACCCGACGGAGAAAATCTGGCGAAAAAAACGCTTAACCCCACTCTTGGAATTGTCGGAGGGCTTTCCGTTATCGGAACTACCGGAGTTTTACGACCAATGTCCGAAGAAGGTTTTAAAAATGCCCTGCTACCTCAAATAGATGTGGCTAAGGCAGCGGGGTTTAACACAATTGTATTTGTGCCCGGCAAAATCGGAGAGAGAATAGCTGTTTCTTACGGATTGCCTAGTGAAGCGATAGTAGAAACAAGCAATTTTATAGGTTTTATGCTAGATTCTGCAAGAAAAAAACATATATCTTCAGTCCTGCTTTTTGGTCATTTGGGAAAAATTTCAAAGGTTGCGGCGGGGGTTTTTCACACTCACAATCGAGTAGGAGACGCAAGAATGGAAACCATAGCGGCGCACGGTGCGGCGGAAGGTTTGTCTAAAGCTGACGTAAATCGTATTCTTAACGCAAATACAACCGAAGAAGCAATTTCTGTTCTGGATGCAGAAAATTTAACGAAACAGGTTTGCGACAGGATTGCAAAAAAAGCGAGTGAACGCGCCGAGAGATACGTATTTAACGAACTTAAAATAGGAACGGTCTTGATTACGCTTAAAGGGAGATTAATCGGAATGGATGAAAATGCGAATACCATCATGGAGGAGATAAAGTCTCATGATTAAAATCGTAGGCATAGGTCCGGGAAATCCTGATTATATACTGCCGATAGCAAGCAAAGAGATAGAATCCGCAAAGTTCTTAGTTGGCGGGAAACGCGCTTTAAAAACTTTTGCAAAAGAGGGACAGCAAACTTTTCCCATCACAAGCGATATTGACTCGGTAATTCGTTTTATATCCGAACATAACGACAATTTATGCGTCTTGGTATCCGGCGATCCCGGCTTTTATTCGCTTCTTGATATTATCAAATCAAAATTTAACGATAGTGAGATTGAGGTCATTCCCGGAATATCGAGCTTACAAACGGCATTTGCAAAGATAAATCTTCCGTGGCATCATGCAACTTTGCTTTCTTTTCACGGCAGAACTCCCGGCAACAGAGAACTGGAATATGAAAAAAATAAAATTTTGGGAATTTTAACGGATGGAGTTTATCATTCAAAAAAAATCGCGGAAGTTTTACAAGATTTTAATTGGGACAAAAACTCACAATTTATCGTTTTTGAAAGATTGTCTTACGAAGATGAGAAAATTACAAAAATGACGTTAGAGGAGGCAAAAAATGCCGAACCTATTTCTCACGGGGTAATTATAGTGTTTTAGGAGGATATGATGCGTCACTTGGGTATACACGATGAAGATTTCGTTCGCGGCAAAACTCCTATGACAAAACGCGAAGTTAGAATATTATCGTTAAACGAAGCGAAAATAAAAGAAAACAGCGTCGTTTACGATATAGGAGCGGGAACCGGCTCCCTTTCCGTTGAAGCAGCGCTTTTGGCTCCTTTGGGTAAAGTTTATGCGATAGAAAAAAATCCCGAAGGAATAGAGTTAATAAAAAAAAATGCAGATAAATTTAAGGTGACAAACATTGAAATTTTAAATAAGATTGCCCCGGACGGCATGGATGGTTTACCGGCTGCCGACACAATTTTAATAGGCGGCAGTGGAGGCAACGCAGCCATGATTTTAGATAAATCCGTTGAAAAGCTCAAGAAAAACGGTAGAATAGTAATAAATATCATTACTGTCGAAACGTTAAACGAGGTGCTTTCGTACTTTAAAGAAGCAAAAGATATTGAATATTATTCTTATGAAGTTGCAATTAACAGATATTCTAGGGTTGGCAAATATCATCTAAAGAAATCGGAAAATCCGATTACAATAATAGTTGCAAATAAAGGATAAAAATAGGGTAGGGGGCATCAAAATGACCAGGAGCGAAAGAAGTATGGAAAGGCAAAAGGAGATATTTGAATTTATCAAATCTTTTTTTGAAGAAAACGGCTATTCCCCTTCTGTAAGAGAAATTTGCGAAGCCACTAAATTACGCTCTAGTTCCACGGTTCATTCTTATTTAAACAAATTGGAGAACGAAGGACTGATAACCAGAAGTCGCCTCACGCCGAGAGCCATAAACATATCGGGAGAAACACGGTTTGGGAGAAACAGGAGAGTTCCGCTTATTGGAACCGTGCGAGCCGGACTTCCGGTTTTGGCGGAAGAAAACTTTGAAGACGTTTTTTCATTTCCCGAAAATCTTTTAGGCGTATCCGACGAAACTTTCATGCTTCGTGTCAAAGGCGACAGCATGATAAATGCGGGTATCAAAGAAAACGATCTTATAATGGTAAAAAAACAAGAAGACGCCGATGATGGAGACATCGTAGTTGCGTTAATTGAAGACGAGGCAACGGTAAAACGATTTTATCGCGAACCAGATAGAATTCGTCTTCAACCCGAAAACGATTTTATGGAACCGATATATACCGATAATGTTAGGATTTTAGGAAAGGTCATAGGATTATACCGTATTATGTAGCTGACTAAAAAAGGCTGTGAAGGTAGTTTATACTAACCTTCACAGCCTTTTTACCATTTGTTTACGCAAGGTTTTGACAGCATATCGTCATATTGCTCCGGAACCTTTACTTAAAGCGTTCGCTTCTTCAATAACCTGGTGCGCCAAATCTATGGATTTGCCGCTAATTCTCATACATTTGTCGGGGTTGTGGAAACCGTTGCCGTTTTCAGCCGCTATCCAATCCCAGTACCAAGCCGCTTCTCTCATTTTAAGGCGAAGGGGAGCAAGTTGCTCGGGAGTTGCGCCGGCAGCTTCAGCCGCTTGAATTGCAAGATGCGCCTTTGCGCAGGTTTGTCCCGCTATGCGTTGCAATTTGTTGTTGTTGTCGTGGATTGTCTTGACTCTCGCAATTAAAACTTCCTTGCTCTCGTCGTGACACTTCATGCAGCCGTCTTCAATATGCTTTAGCGGACTTGTCATCCAATGTGATGTATATTTTTTGCCGTTTTCACGCATATATGGCATGTGGCAATCTACGCAAGTCACGCCCGCATCCGCATGAACGCTGGTCTTCCAAATTTCAAAATCGGGATGTTGCGCCTTTAACATAGGCGTTTTGGAGTCGGGATGAAGCCAATCATAGGTAAAAGCTCCAGCTTTTCCGCTCTGGTAAAATTCGTACTGCTCTTCAGGTTCCCAGCCGCCTATAAAGGGATGGCGCACCCTTTTATCTTCACCCATGAAATAGTATTCATTATGGCACTGACCGCATACATAAGAACGCATATCGTTATGGGAAGCGTTGCTTATGTCTACGCCTCTCATCGCCATCGACTCAACAAAACCTTGCTGATAAACCCTCAGTTCCATCGTTTCGGGATCGTGACAAGTGGAGCAGCCGAAATACAAATCCGTGCCTTCGACGGTATTTTGGTTCGTAAAGGGAGGAGTCGCCTCGGCAAAAGGTTTAGACGCAAATTCCCAGCCGCTTTCTTTATACCATTTGTCGTACATCCAAGAGCCTTTGCAAACGATACAGTTGCCCATCTGCCCGGGTATACGCTTGGAGTTTAACTGATCCACGCCCGTATAAGTATGACCTCTCGCTACATCGTACTGAATCGAAAATTTATATCCCTTGAAATTCTCCAAAATTTCAGGTTGCGCCTTTATATAAGAATTTTCGGGGAAACTGCCGCCGTAACCCGTAGGCGACGGATCCAACATATTGTTTTTCATAAAGGAATTATATTCCAGCGGATATGCGTCCTTATATGCCGCCTTTCCCAAATGGGCGTAATTTTCGTGGGAAATCTCAACTTTTTTTACGCTCATATCGTTCGGTTTTGCTACGACACGCATTATTATAAACCCAAAAAACAACGCGCATATCCCAAACACCGCGATAAGGCTCTTTTGCAGCTTACTCAATTCTAATCCCTCCTTCTATATGATTAGAACCGTGAACAATCCGGCTGTGACACTTCAAGCAATCTCCGCCCGTATCCATAGGCGTTCTGGATAAATTTACATCTTTCATCACATTCTCATGGCACCTTAGGCAATTATCGTTTACCATTTGTCTTGAATTCTCCGACAACTTTATTCTAGCCGGATAATCCCTTTTTACCTCGTGGTACATATCGACTATACCGGTTCTGCCCTTTTCAACCATGTACTCGACGGGATTTGTATGAGGCAGATGACACTCTGTACACTGCTGATTGCTATGACTTGACATCATAAAGGTTTCCGTTTCATGTTTCATTGAGTGGCAGTTTCCGCAAAATTCCGGCGACCCCGATACGCTCATAAACGCCGAACCTGCGCCAAACACGACAAGCCCCGCCGCAAACCCGCAAGAGAGCAGCATCAGCGTGTTCTTCTTAAACAGCTCCTTAATATTCAATGTTCTTCCCCCTTTCCTTTATTCTATCTTATCTTTTTGCAAACGCATCCAATCTGCGCCCTCGCTTAATATTCCCTCGTTTTTCATAAGAGAGATTTCGCGAGTAAGGGCGCTTCTGTTGCATTCCAATTCTTTTGCAAGCTGTATGCGTCCCGGCACTGTTATTTTTTCCTTTCTCTGTCGTCTTTCTTTTTGCAACAGGTAAAGTATTAACCGCTCGCGAATGGATTTTTGGGAGAGAATGTTAAGTTTTTCCATCAAAAGCACTTTATCCGCGCAAAACGCTTCCAAGAGATTTTTCATCACTATTCCGTGAATTCTGCCAAGTTTGGGTCCCGCCGTTATTAAAGCTTTATAAGGAATCCACAAGACCGACATTGCGCTTAAAGCTTTTACGGCAGACGGACTGTATTCCGGCGAAAGTATGGCGGATGCGCTGCCTAAAAGTGCGCCTCGTTCCAGCGAATGACCTATAAATTCGTGACCGTATCTGTCCTCTGTTACAACTTCCGCGGTTCCGTCCAGAAGCACCCCGATATTTGGGTTGGCTTCGTATGGTTTTAATGCGAAATCACCTTTTTTGTACCGTTTTACAACGCTTGATGTATTTTTTACAAACACATCCACTTCGTTTTCTTGTAATCCGTGAAAGAGAGCAAGCTCCGAAAAACTCATAAACTCCCTCCCCTCGATTTCTTTGGAAAATTATAACATGGTGAATTTTTGCGTGATGTTGCAGCGGCAACTTTACAGAAAAATTTTTCTAAAAATTTATGCAATCATTATCAATCATTATGAGAAAATTTATCAAAATTTTATTGAAAAATCGTTTTCTTAGGTATAAAATATCGCTGTTAGGAATATTCTAAACAGATTATCACAAATAAAACAAGTAGGGGGATTAAAATGGTATCACGCAGAAACTTCATAAAAATGGCAGGCGTTGCCGCTGCGCTTACGGTTTTTCCGGGATGCGGTTCGGATGCGGCTAAAAGTAAAGGTGAAAAAGGCAATGACAAGATGAAAGATAAGGTTGCAGGCGCCGACGGCGACAAGTATGTTCCTTACGACAAACGGGAAGGTAAGGAATCTGTCGTATTTTTCACACGGGATTTATCCGCCGCAGGACTTTTAAAAATTTTTGACAGGGTAAAAGAAAATCTTTCGGGCAAGGTTGCAATAAAACTTCATACAGGCGAACCTCACGGGCCTAATATTATTCCGCGTCCTTGGGTTAAAGAGCTTATCGGAAAGAAACTGCAAAATTCTGCCATTGTTGAAACAAACACATATTATAAAGGCGCGCGCTTTACTACGGAGGATCACCGAAAAACCCTTGAAACAAACGGTTGGACATTTGCAAAAGTCGATATCATAGATGAAACCGGCACGGCAAAATTACCGGTAAAAAACGGCAAGTGGTTTACTGAAATGAGCGTTGGTAAAACTCTCCTAAATTATGATTCCTTTCTTGCCCTCACTCACTTTAAAGGTCACACCATGGGCGGTTTCGGCGGTTCTGATAAAAATATCGGCATAGGCTGCGCCGACGGCCGCGATGGTAAAAAATGGATTCACTCCCATGAAGGAGAGGGTCAGTGGAGCGTTGACAAAGAAGAACTCATGGAACGCATTTCTGAATCCACCAAGTCCGTTGTAGACCATTTCAAAGATAAAATCGCTTTTATCAACGTTATGCGAAATATGAGCGTATCATGCGACTGCGAAGGCACCGGCGCTCAACCCGTAGTTACCCCCGATGTCGGAATAGTCGCGTCTCTTGATATATTGGCTACTGATCAGGCTTCTGTAGATCTTATTTACGCCCTTCCGGAAGAATCCCGTCACGATTTTGTCGAACGCATGGAAACCCGTCACGGGCTTCGTCAGCTTTCCTACATGAAGGAACTTGGCATGGGCAACGACAAGTATAAACTTATTGATATTGACAACGACGACAAAGTAATTACGGCAAAAGAGGCTGTTGCAGGCATTAACGGCAAGTGGGCAAGCGATGGTCAGTAACTGAAATTCATTTTGTCGATTGGAAGTTTTCATGGGAGGAGGCGTAAGTTTGAACACGCGAACATATGTGGCGATAGATTTAAAATCTTTTTACGCCTCCGTAGAATGTGTGGAGCGAGGTTTGGATCCTTTTAATACCAATCTTGTGGTTGCCGATGAAAGTCGCACGTCAAAAACCATCTGCCTTGCCGCCACTCCTGCCATTAAACAATACGGCATACCGGGGAGGGCGCGCCTTTTTGAAGTTGAGCAGAAAATAAAAGAAGCAAATTATATTCGCAAAAGAAATGCGCCAAACCACAAACTAGAGGGCGAATCCTTCGATACAAAGGAACTTGCCAAAAATTCTTCGCTTCTTGTAAGTTACATTGTGGCCAAACCTCGCATGGCTCTTTACATCGAGTACAGCGCGCGGATTTACGCCATTTATCTTCGCTATATCGCGCCGGAGGATATTCATGTTTATTCGATCGACGAAGTTTTTATGGATGTCACCGAATATTTAAATACATACGGTTTAACCCCTCGCGAGCTTGTCTTAAAGATAATCAAAGAGGTGTTGAAAGAAACGGGCATCACCGCTACGACAGGTATCGGAACAAATTTGTATCTTGCCAAAATCGCCATGGACATAGTGGCGAAAAAAATGCCCGCCGATGAGGATGGAGTTAGAATTGCCGAACTTGATGAGATGAGTTACCGTCGTCAGCTATGGACTCATACTCCTATTACCGATTTTTGGCGAGTAGGGAAGGGATACGCAAAAAAACTTCAGGCAAACGGTATAAGAACTATGGGCGATATTGCTCGTTGCTCATTGGGAAAGCCCAATGAACCACATAACGAAGAACTGCTGTACAAACTGTTCGGGATTAACGCAGAACTTTTGATTGATCATGCTTGGGGGTATGAACCTTGTACCATAGCGGATATTAAAGCATATCGACCCCTGTCTAACAGTTTGGGTTCAGGGCAGGTTTTGCAGGAGCCGTATGAACATGAAAAAGCACGACTTATCGTGTGGGAAATGACGGATCTTTTGGTACTTGATCTTGTGGAAAAAGGATTGGTAACAGATCAGATTGTTTTGGATATCGGCTATGACATTGACAACATGAAGAATCCTTACGATGGCGAATTGCATGTTGACCATTACGGCAGAATCTTGCCAAAACCTGTTCACGGCTCTGTAAACCTTGGCAAATTTACATCTTCAAGCAAGGTGATACTTAAAGCAACGTCAGATTTATACGAACGAATCACAAATCCCAAATTGCTTGTGCGACGAGTGACAGTTACAGCCAATCATGTAACGGCTGAAGGAGAAATCGCGAAAAACTTGCAAGACATCGAGCAAATAGATCTTTTCGCAAATTATGCCGCAATCAATCGGGAACAAATACAAGTAAAAAAAGAAGAAAATAAAGAAAAAGCCATACAGCGAGTTGTGATTAAGCTAAAACAAAGATTTGGAAAAAACATAATCTTAAAAGGCGCGAATTTACAAGTCGGCGGCATGACCATTGAACGGAACCGGCAAATTGGAGGGCATAAAGCGTGAAAACCGATGATTGTAATTCTTACGACGATATTATAAATCTTTCGCATCACATATCTAATCGTCATCCGCAAATGTCTATAGAAAAAAGAGCGGCGCAGTTTTCGCCTTTTGCGGCTTTGGTAGGTTATGATATTGCTATTCGAGAAACCGCGCAAATGGTTGAAGAAGAGGCGGCCTTAACATAACAATACTGGACGTCGTCAACCTTAAGGCGCGGGTTTAAACATGAGAAAGGCGGGAGTTTTAAATCTCCCGCCTTTTTCATGTCTTGTTGAAACGCTGACAAAAGCAATGGTTTTTCAATACGAGAAACTATTGCTTTTTTCTTACTTTTTTCTCAAAACAAAGCCGCTAATCACAGCAAACGCCGAATATATCAGACAAATCCACGGGAACCAGTTGCCGGTTGCGCCGTATATGGTTTGTCTGCCTTGTTTTGGGATGTCGAGATAAATCATACCCGTATGCACGTTCATAACGTTTGCCATGTGGAGCGGTCTGCCGTATATATCGTAGAGAATAATGTTGCCGTTTACGGGATTTCTTAAGACGGAAAAACCGCACTCAATGGCGCGGGCTTGCACGCCGTAAGAGGTGAAGTATTGGAAGGCTTGCCAATCATAGGAGGGATTTATAAATATATCCGCTTCTCTGCCGTTATAGGCGTATTTGTTGGACGTATAATCGGCGCAGATAAGATATGTATATTTTACGCCGTCCGCTTCTATAACGGGCGTTTTTCCGTCGCCCCTTTCCGTAAACGGTTCTTCCACTACAGGCACAAGATGATTTTTTAAGTAAGTGTTCAAAAGTTCGCCGTTGTTGCTTATGAAATTCAAGGTGTTCTTTTCCTTTTGATTTTCATCCGACGGCTTTCTTAGAAGCGGAAATATAATATGAATTTTGTACTCCTTCGCTATGCTTTGTACCCCTTCGATATATTTTTCAGTTAAAGGCTCGGGACATGAAAAAGCGTCTTCGGGGAATACCATTAAACTCGACTCGTTCTGCACCGCCTGTTTGGCGCGCTCCCTGATTATATCCATACTGGCTTGAAATTCTTTTTCCTCCTCCAATCTAACAGTATAATACGATTGTTTCCCCGCCCTTCGGGCGGGGAACAAAACAACAAATGACTGTAGCGAAAGGAATTATTTATCCGTCTTACTAGGCAGAAGCATATAATAATTAGTTAAAAAATACGTTCTGTCCCAATCGACGATTTTTAACGCGGATTCCTTTTCGGGGCGAATGTTAAATTCGTCGAAAACCATTACTTTTTTATCCTTTAAGTCGTAAAGCGGCCAAATTTTTGGCTTTCCGTCGGGGGATAAATTTGCGCTTAGGGAGGGGTTGCCGGTTTTGGCGAACTGTACCCACATTTTGCGCATTGTTTTGGAAAAAGTTTCGTCAAAAGTCCTTCCCGTATCGGATGTCATTTCGGGATGGTTGAATATGCCCGCCAGCTCTATGGAATGACCGCATTTCATTATGGGTAAAGACGATTCGGGGGTAAAGTAATAAGTATATGACTTGCCGCCGCCCATTGTCTGGCACTCGGATAATATGATAATCGGCGCAATAAACCAAACTTGGCTGAAAAGGCGGCTGTCGCCTTCGTAGCTTTCTCCTTTTACATCGTTTACAAAACTTTCCACAAGTTTTTTCTCTTTGGCGGACAGTTTGGAAAGTCCCTTTTTACGCTCGGAAGCCCATTTTTGAAAACCCTCTATGCCGAAACCGTATACAAAGAAATCAAATTCATCCTTATTGCAGCCTTGAAGTATGTTTATATTCTTGGCTGCGCCTTTCGCATAAGCGCCGTACGGGTCTAAAGGCAGATGCTTTCCGTCCCTTTCTGGGTATTGACGAAGAGTGAGCGCGGTCGATGCGTCAAAAATCTTTTGCGCATCCATTTTTTTCAAATCGGCGACGGTCTTTGCTCCGAGTATTTTCAACAATTCATCAGCGCTAGCAATTCCTTCCTCTACGGATTTAGTTTGGTTTGGAGAGCCGCTTTGGGCAATTACCCTTTTAAAATACCGCTGCGAGCCTTTTATAAGCGGAAGCATGGTACAGCTTCCTGCACCTGCGGATTCGCCGAAAATAGTAACATTATCCGGGGCGCCGCCAAAATTCGCGATGTTATTGTGAACCCATTTTAACGCCGCCAACTGGTCGAGCAGTCCCAAGTTCTGAGCATCGGGGTAATCTTTGCCGTCGGGCAGGTGGGACAGATGTAAAAATCCGAAAGGACCTAGCCTATATGCGATAGTTACTACTATAACGTCGGGATTTTCTTTTACGAAATTGTGGCAGTCAAACATTGGGTCTACCGTTCCGCCCGCTTCAAATGCGCCGCCGTGAATCCATACCATAACTGGTTTCTTTTTTGTGGTTTTGTCCCTAGCTTTCCAGATATTAAGGTACAGGCAATCTTCGTCTTGATAGAAAAGCGAGCCAGTTTCGAGTTCCTCATTCCCGTACGCGCTTTTCGCGTTGTAATACGCCTCGTACACGCCTTCGTCGGGAACGACGTCAACGGGAGCTTTCCAGCGAAGTTCTCCCACGGGCGGTTTACCCACAAATGGAATTCCCCTGTAAGCGATTATATTTTCGGTTTCCTTGCCTACGAAAGTACCATTGACGCATTTAACCGCAAGGGACTTGTCATAACCGTAGTTGGTTATTTTTTTGTTCCTGCCGTATAACGCCCTTAGTTGTTGTTTCTCATCGTCCTCTGATTTTTTACCCGTTGCAACCGTTATTTTATTTTCCCCGTTGACAATGCTTGTTGATTTATGTGCCGATGCGACTGCGTGGCAAACTTGCCCCTCTTGCGGAAATACGCCCGCAGGCGTAACAGATAATACGAAAAGAGGCAGCAAAAATGCTGCCAGTCTTTTCTTACACGTTCCTGTAATTTTCACTGTTTTCATTAAACTCCTTTAAGCGTTAAAAACCCATTCGCCGCCAATCATTGTGCCTAGCACTTTTGCGTCGGTAATTTTTTCCGGCGCGCAAGCGGTAATATCTAAGTTAAGCGCAACCAAATCGGCTTCTTTGCCTACAGATATACTGCCTAGCTTATCTTCGCATTTCAATTCGTAGGCCGCGTTTATCGTGGCGGCTTTAATCATCTGTTCCAACGTAACGCATTCTTTTACATTAAGCTGAGTTTCGGGCTTGCCGGGTTCTTGACGAATAACGCCGTATTGCATGCCCACAAGAGGATTTACGTCCGTAGTCACGGGATAATCCGTAGCTTGAGTTACGACTATGCCTTTATCGAAAAGCGATTTCATGGGATATTGATTTTCGGCGCGTTCCTTGCCGAGATACGGTAAGGACAAATTTTCGTACTCCAAGGGCTGTTTGGTAAACCAAAAAGGATTTGCCACCGCTATAACGCCAAGTTTCGCCATTCTATCAATATCTTTGGGGTTTACAAGCTGCATATGGGTAATTGCGTTGCGTTTTTCTTTTGGAGATTTGGCTTTTTCAAATGCGTCCAGCGCAATTTTTACTGCGCCGTCGCCAATCGTATGAATATGAATCGTAATATCCAGTTCGTTGGCTTTTTTAACCGTATCCGCCAATGTATCCGTATCAAAACGGAGCATTCCATAATCATTCTTATTGTCGTTGTACGGTTCGATTAAGTAGGCCGTTCTGCTTTCAAGAACGCCGTCTAACAGAATTTTTATATTGTCGATATCGAACCTTTTGCCTTGGTATTTTTTTCTAAGCTCTACCCCATGCGCCACGTCTTCGAGCGGTTTTTTGTCCGCAAACACCTGATATCCGCCGTGGACGCGGAGTTTGAGTTTTCCTTCCTTGTCTAACTGATGATAAGCCTGCATTACGTTCTCAGAACCATAGTCAAGGTTTACCATAGGATCAAAGAGCATTGTCAAGCCCAGGGGCAAGAATACATCTTGATAAGCCAAAATCGCCTTTTTATATTGATCCACAGAGAAATGATAGATTAAATCCTCAAAATAAATCTTTGCGCCTTCGCGGAAACAACCAGTGGGATTTCCGTTCGCATCCCGCACAATAACGCCGTCGTTTACGTCGGGGGTAGCTTTTGTGATATTTTTTAGTTTCATTGCGGCGGAGTTCAACCAATAGGAATGATGCCCATAATCTATCAAAGATATAGGCTTATCAGTCAAATCGTCAATCATCGCCGCAGTAGGACCTGTTGCCCCAAAAGTTGCGTCGTCCCAACCGATACCTTGAATACGCTCCATTTCGGGATGTTTTTCAATAAATTCTTTCAATCGCTCCCGAATTTTATCGAGAGTTTTGCAGTCGTTCAACTGGCACATAAGGAGTATTCTCGAACCTCCCAAATGACCGTGAGAATGACCGTCGATAAACCCAGGCATAACCACGCCGTTATCAAAGCGTTTCTCTTTAGTGTCCTTGCCGATATATTCCTTTACGCCAGCCGCCGCGCCGACGTATACGAATTTGCCGTCCTTAATCGCCACCGCTTCGGCTTTGGGATTTTTCTCATCTACCGTATAAAAATTGCCGTAAATAACCAAATCCGCAGGCTTTCCGTCTCCCTTCGCCGCCTTGTTGCCGCCGCAACCCGCAACGACAAAACCAAGCGCAGCCAAAGAAGAAAGCCTGATAAACTCTCTTCTGGTTAAAGTTTGCATTGTGTCATCTCCCCGTTAAAATCCTTCTTTCTTTTTTCTCTTTCTTTTTTGAAAAAAAGAAAGAGAAAAAAGAAAGAAGCAAAGAAAAAAGAGAAAGAAAAAACATAAAGAAAAAAATTTATCAAACTTGAATTTTTAATTTTGTGTTTACATTTTTACTTTTTATTATTATTAAAATTTTTTCTCTTTTTCTTTTGGTTCGTTACTATTCATGGGTAGTACAAAAAGAAAAAACGGTGCTCTTCATGGTCGACCCCTCTGCCCTTCGGGCACCTCCCCTTTCAGGGGAGGCTCTCTGATTACTCATTTTGTGGATATATAATAGAAAAGTCACCTTCACGTTGCCTCCCCTGAAAGGGGAGGGGGACCGCGAAG
>JAGBMX010000115.1 GCA_017634675.1 Selenomonadaceae bacterium
AAGAGAAAAAGAAAAGAAAGAAAGAGGTGAAAAGATGAATGTAAATCCTATTGGGAGCAGTTATAACAATACGTTTGCTTCGTCTAAGGAAGCTTTGCAGGAGTCGGGGTTCAAGGCTTTTTTGAAGGAAGCTGAAAGGAAGGCTTTAAAGGGCAACAATCATATCGTGAACGGGGAAGATTTCAATAAGGAGGACAAGAAGTTAAAAGAAGCCTGTAAGGGTTTTGAGACTATGTTCCTCCAGATGATGTACCGTTCAATGCGAAAGACTGTGCCTGAAAATCAGCTTTTCGGAACATCGAACGCCATAGAGCTTTTCGAGGAATTGAGAGATAACGAATTGATGAAGCAAACGGCGGATTCCGGCGGGCTAGGATTAGCTGATATAATTTATAAGCAGCTTGCGCCAAGCGTTCACGAGAAAAGCGCAGCGATGAATAAATAAAAGAGGCTGTGAAAAACTAATTTTTAGTTTTTCACAGCCTCTTTTTTCTACATAATTCCGCCTTCAAATTTAAGAGTAGCGAAATAGTCGTCAATAGTCTCGGCTCGTCGAATTAGTTTAACGTCTCCGTTTTCTTGCAGTAAGATTTCCGCCGAACGGAGTTTACCGTTATAATTAAAACCCATAGCGTGACCGTGCGCCCCTGCGTCATGGATTATAACGAGGTCGCCTATGTCTATTTTGGGAAGCTTTCTATTTATGGCAAATTTATCGTTGTTTTCGCACAGCGATCCAACCACATCGTAAACATAGTCGCGCGGGGCGTTCTCCTTGCCCGCTACCGTTATATGATGATATGCGCCGTAAAGAGCGGGGCGCATAAGGTTGGCCATACAAGCGTCAAGACCTATATAATCCTTATAAGTATGTTTTTCATGTATTGCGCGAGCCACCAAAAATCCGGCGGGCCCCGTTATAAACCTGCCGCTTTCAAACTTTATCGCCGTATGAGTCAGATTCACCGGAGAAAGTATTTCATTGTACAGCGCTTTTATACCGGCTCCGATAAAAGGCAAATCTACGGGATGGTCTTCAGGGCGGTATGCAACGCCAATGCCGCCGCCTAAGTTGATAAACTCAAAGTCAATATCAAGTTTTTGTTTTATCTCAGAGGCAAGGTTAAACATAATCTTGGCCGTAAGGAGAAAGCCTTCGTTTTTAAGCTCGTTGGATATAACCATGGTGTGAAGCCCGAAACGTTTTACGCCTTTTTCTTTTGCTATGCGGTATGCGTCAAACATCTGCTCTTTCGTAAGCCCATACTTTGCCTCTGTCGGTTTACCAATTATATCGTTGCCTTCGATTAAATCCCCGGGATTATATCTGAAAGATAGAATTTTCGGCAACCCTGCGTTCTTTTCCAAATATTCAATATGAGTTATATCGTCAAGGTTTATGACAGCTCCAAGCGAAATAGCTTTTTGAAATTCATCTACAGGAGTATCGTTAGAGGTCAGCATGATATCTTCGCCTATAATGCCCGCTTTTTCGGACAAAATAAGCTCGGGAAGCGACGAACAATCGGTACCGCCGCCTTCTTCCTTTACTATCTTTAACAAAAACGGGTTTGGCGCAGCTTTTACCGCATAATGCTCTTTAAACGCCGGAGCCCACGAAAAAGCAGCTTTCAAATCGCGAAGATTTTTTCGTATCCGCTTCTCATCGTATATGTGAAAGGGAGTGGGATATTTTTTTACAATATCCTCTAATTTATCTTTTGTCAGAGGAAAAAATTTCTCATTCATGTTATTTTACCTTTTATTCTTTTCTATTGAAGTTCTTGCCACAGTAAATGTGAAGTAGGTATCGGGATACGGTTCATTCTTTAGAGTAAAATGCCACCATTCCGTGTCAAGGGGCTTAAACCCATGGCGAATCATGGCGTTTCGAAGAATTAAGCGATTATCCTTTTGTTTTTGCGTTAAATCGCCGACATAGTCCGGATGCGAGCGTTTGCCGAAATAATCGAAAGTCCCGCCCATATCAACTTCCTTACCAGTCTGCATATCTAAAATGGTAAGGTCTACCGTGCTGCCGCGGCTGTGCCCGGAGCGGGCGTCGATATAACCTTCTATAAAGAGTCGATTCTTATTTACCTCGGGGTAAAAATAGGGTTGCATCCTTCGGTCGTTCAAATCTTCCGCCCATGATTTAAAATTATCAACAGCCATTTGCGGTCTATATGCATCATATATCTTTAAGCGGTATCCTTGTTTTTTTAAATCATCGGATACGGCTTTTAACGCTGCCGCCGCTTCTTTTGTCATAAGAGCGATAGGCTCTTCGTAACCTCTTATCCTATCCCCGACAAAATTATATGTAGAGTAATATCGAATTTCCTGAATAATATCCGGACAAACGTCCGATAACACCACAAAACCCGACGCATCTGCGGGATTGGCCGCTTTTGCAATCGGAGAAAAAGTTATCACGACAGCAATAACAAAAACTCCTATCGCCTTTTTTAAATTTGTTTTCATTATATCTTCCTCCTCAAAACACTGTAAGTATAGCATGTTCTGTATAAAAACACAATCACGCAAAAATATGTATACACACTAAAACTGTTGACAATAAAAAATATTTATCGTAGAATTCCATTAAAGACATACGAATGGCAACGAAGCCGATGAAAGTCAATGCGGATTTTCGTCGGCTTTTATTTTTTCCGTGTCTTACAACTAATTTTTCGGAGACAAAGGCGTCTTGCGATGATATTTCTTCGCAGGCGCCTTTTTTTCAAAGAAAGGAATGATTGTTATGAGAAGAGCGCCTTTGCTTCTTGCCTTCTTAGGAGGAGTTTTCTTATACAACCCTTCATGTATGGCGGCAGAATCCTCCGTTGATCCGGGAGATACTGCGTGGGTGCTTATAAGCGCCGCGCTTGTGTTTATAATGACTCCCGCGCTCGCCCTCTTTTACGGCGGCATGGTACGCAGCAAGAATGTGCTTTCCACCATTATGCAAAGCTTTTTTATTCTTGCCATGATTTCGGTAGAATTTGTGCTTATAGGGTATACCATGGCGTTTGGCCCCGACATAAACGGATTCATCGGCGATTTTAGCAAATTGGGTCTTGCCGGCGTAGGGTTAAAAGCTATGGAAGGCATGACTATCCCGGAACTTGCGTTTGTCGCTTTTCAGTGTATGTTTGCGGCGCTTACCCCTGCGCTTATTACCGGAGCATTTGCGGAACGCATGAAGTTTGGCGGTTTTGCGCTTCTTATGTTGCTTTGGGCAATTTTAATTTACAACCCTATGGCTCATTGGGTTTGGGGCGGTGGATTTCTTGCTCAGCTCGGCGCATTGGATTTTGCCGGCGGACTTGTTATACACATTCTTTCAGGCGTTTCCGGACTTACTATTTGTATACTTTTAGGGAAGCGCAAAGGTTACGGGAAAAAAGCGATAGTGCCGCATAATATCCCCATGACCGTGCTTGGCGCAGCCTTTCTTTGGTTCGGCTGGTTCGGTTTTAATGCGGGCAGCGCCCTCGGAGCAAACGATCTTGCCGCAAACGCTTTTGTAGTAACGCAAGCCGCCGCAGCCGCCGGCGTATTAGGTTGGGTGTTGCCTGAATGGATAAGAAGCGGCAAGCCTACTATTCTTGGAGCCGTGTCAGGCTCTGTAGCGGGACTTGTTGCCATCACTCCCGCCGCAGGATTCGTCGCGCCTCTTCCTGCAATTCTCATTGGAATTATAGGCGGCGCAATATGTTATGGAGCGGTTGCAATATTGAAAGAAAAAATGGGTTATGACGATTCCCTGGACGCTTTTGGTATCCACGGCTTAGGCGGTACGTGGGGTTCAATCGCAACAGGACTTTGGGCGACAACGACCGTTAATCCCGCCGGCGCTAACGGACTTTTTTACGGAGAAACGCATCTCCTGTTCGCTCAGGTTATTTCCACTTTGGTGGCGTACGCTTTAGCTATTGCAGGTTCGTATATTCTCTTTAAAATCGTAAACTTCATTACTTCTATTCGCGTAGATGAAGCGGAAGAAATTGCCGGTTTAGACATTGTAGAACACGGAGAGAGAGGATACGCCACATCTGTATTCACCGGATCCGCGTCTTTGGGCGCATCCGACGAATCCATATTCTTTAAAAACTAGGGGGAAGCATTATGATAACCAAAATAGAAATCATCACAAGACCCAGTAAATTAGACGAATTAAAAGACGCTTTAAATGCTATCGGAGTGCTTGGAATGACGGTAAGTCAGGTTTTCGGTTGCGGTTTGCAAAAAGGTCATAAAGAAGTATATCGCGGCAGAGCTTACGATGTAAATTTAGTGCCAAAAGTAAAAGTCGAAACGGTTGTCTGTGAAATTCCCGTGGAAAAGGTATTAGAAACGGCTCAGAAAGTTCTTCGAACAGGAAAAATGGGAGACGGAAAGATTTTTGTTTACGAACTTTCAAACGCCGTACGTATTCGCACGGGGCAAGAGGGCGACGATGCCATCAAAGACATTCCGGGAGAATCGCCGGAAAAATAAAAGAGCGTAAAAAAGTATTAATAAAATGTTAAGGACGCAGATACATCCTCATTATAGAAGGAAATCTGCGTCCTTTTAAATCATATTCTCTCAAGCGTTTCCGGGCTTACAATCGGTAAAACGTCCTTTGCTTCAAATTTTATCCACATAACGCTTACGCTCTTCTTGTGGGATATATAAAGCGTCCATAGCTTGTTGCCAAGTAAAATTTAAAGACTTCATTAAGTTACGAATAGAATTTAAGGTAGCCTTATCTTCACCACGAGTTTCATATTCATTCGCTAAATAGTCCAAAGCCACGCAAGACATATCGTTCACATCCCCTTTCGATTTTTGATACATTTCTATAAAACGATTATCTTTCGTCACTGCGCTAAATAGATCAAAAAGTTCCTTGAGATGTTTTACTTTACCCGGCATTGGTTTCCATTTGCCGTTTTTTCTCATTTGGCTGTAATAATCCACCACATACCGAAAATCGCTCTTAAATTTTGCTATTGTTTCGTCAGTTTTCCGTCAAATCTTTTTCTCCCACCAACATCACCCCGTCTTTACGAAATTATAACACATATTTTCAGTATTGAACACAAAATTTTTATGTATGATTTATGATGATTTTCGGATGATTTATCATCTGTTACTATTCACGGGTAATACAACATAGTGGTGCGAAAGGTGAATTAGTGCCGTTCATGGTCGACCTCTCCACCGCTTCGCGGTCCCCCTCCCCTTTCAGGGGAGGCAACGTGAAGGTGACTTTTCTATTATGTATCCACA
>JAGBMX010000116.1 GCA_017634675.1 Selenomonadaceae bacterium
CCACCGCTTCGCGGTCCCCCTCCCCTTTCAGGGGAGGCGCTAGAACGGGAAATTTTGACTTTTACATCCGCAAAAGTGGAAATCAGAGAGCCTCCCCTGAAAGGGGAGGTGCCCGAAGGGCGGAGGGGTTTTCTCTGAAAGTGGAATTTTCGAATTTATGAAACGTCCGTGGAAACGCTCAACTCTGTTTTGTCAAAATAAGAGAAAGAAAGAAGATATTTTTATTGCAGGAAAATAATTTTTCGTGTAGAATTATAAAAAACGAAGAATGTAGGGGGAAGTCTTATGACTAAGAAAACCTTTGTTATAGACAACAATACAGGAATTCACGCAAGACCTGCGTCCCTTTTTGTGCAGGCTGCCGCAAAGTTTAAGTCTAAGGTGGAACTTACCGCTAAAGGGCGTACTATCGACGCCAAAAGTATTATTATGGTTATGGGAATGGGGCTTGTTAAAGGCACCGAAGTTACCATATCCGCAGAGGGGCCTGACGAAAAGACTGCCGTTAAAGATTTAGTCGCCCTTGTGCTCTCTTTTAAAGAGAACGATAAGGAATAGTGTGTTTACTATGCTCCACTTTTGGTGGGGCTTGTTTTTTATAGCAAAGGACGAGCAAATTGAAACAAAGGTTTAAGGGTCAAGGCGTTATAGCCGGTATAGGCGTCGGAAAAATTCTTCGGGCAAACGAGAATTTGGACAAATACTTGAAGTCATATATACCATCCTTCGTGGAAGAAGAAAAAGAGAAGGTAGACAAAGCCTTAAAAGACGTGCAGGAATATCTCTTTACGCGGGCGGAAGCGCTGCGTCGGGACGGCTTAACGGAGCAAGGAGCGATTTTAGAGGCTCATGCGCTTATTGTGGCGGATCCTGTTATGCGTGAAAACGTGCTCTCTAAAATCGACGCAACGGGGAACAGTTTAAGAGCCGTGTTAAACGCCGCGGAAGATCAGGCGGCGGTGTTTGAAAGTATGGAGGACGAATACTTTAGAGCGAGAGCCGTGGATTTTAGGGACGTTGGCAAACGCATCGCAAGGGCAATAATCGGCGCGCCGGAGAGAGAAATCGGCGACGAGCCTGTTATACTTTGCGGACACGAGATAGAACCTTCTTACATAGCGAATTTGAAAAAAGGTCAGATAGCGGGCATACTCCTTGGCGCTGGCAGCACTACGGCGCACGCCGTCATTATCGCAAAGGCGCAGGCTATTCCCGCTATAGTCGGCGCAGAAGAAGCCGTCGCGGCTATCTTAGACGGCGAAGAAGCTCTGATGGACGGCGAAACCGGCGAGATTATAACAGGGCCTACCGACGAAGAACGCGCCGCCTATGAGGAAAAGGCTAAAAAAGCCGCCGCAATGCGCGCGCATTATATAAAATTGAAAGACCTGCCCTCTGTAACGGAGGATGGCAGGAAGGTAATACTTGCCGCCAACATAGGCGTTCCGGGAGATATGGAAACCGCCATCGAATACGGCGCGGAAGGCGTGGGACTCTTTCGCACGGAATTTTTGTTTATGGGAAGGGAAACGCTGCCCGGCGAAGAAGAACAGTTCGCCGCTTATAAGGACGTGGCGGAGAAGGCTAAGGGCAAACTTACCATTATACGCACAATGGATATTGGCGGCGATAAGCCCTTGAGCTATCTTGAAATTCCCAAAGAGGACAATCCCTTTTTGGGGTATCGGGCGCTTAGGGTCAGTTTAAAGCGCAAAGACCTTTTCCTGCCGCAGTTAAAAGCCGCGCTCAGGGCGGGGCTTTACGGCAAAGTCGCCGTTATGTTTCCCATGATAATCAGCGTGCAGGAATTTTTAAAGGCGAAGGAATTCGTTGAGGAAGCCAAACATGAGCTTACAAAGGAAAAGAAAGAGTTTAAAGACGCGCCGCTCGGAATAATGGTGGAAACACCCGCCGCAGCCATGACTGCGGATTCCCTGGCAAAATACGCAGACTTTTTCAGCATCGGCTCAAACGACTTGGTGCAATATACATTGGCGGTTGACCGCTCCAATTCTGAGATTTCCCATCTATACAACCATTTCCACCCGGCTGTTTTAAAACTTGTGCAACACACCATCGGAGCGGCGAAGGAACACGGCATTATGGCGGGAATGTGCGGAGAAATGGCAAGCGACCCGAGAGCCGCCGTACTGCTTCTCGCTATGGGAATAGACGAACTTTCCATGAGCGCGCCGTCAATCCCCGAGGTAAAGGAAAGAGTCAGGAGCGTCACCATGGACGAAGCAAAGGAACTTCTTAGAAAAGCCCTTTCTTTTGAAGACGGGGAGAGCGTTAAACACTATTTGGAGGGGCAGATTTGAACATTGAAAAAGCAGCCCTTGCAATGAGGGAATTTTTGGAAGCTCTCGATATCGATCTTAACGGATACGGCATGGAAAAAACTCCCATGAGAGTGGCGAAAATGTACGCCCGCTTATTCGAAGGCGTTGGGGCAAATACCAAGGATATATGGGGAGAAACCTTCGAAGGCGGCGACGGCATGGTTGCCGTCAGGCATCTTCCATTTTATTCGGTGTGCGAACATCATCTTGTGCCGTTTTTCGGAGAAGTCGATATAGTATACCTGCCTACCGAGGGGAAAATTGCGGGGTTCAGCAAATTTACGAAACTCATCGAAACCCTTTCGCACAGACCGCAGTTACAGGAGAGATTGACGGGCGAAATTGCGGACGCCGTTTATAACGACTTATCCGCAAAAGGCGCGTTGGTGGTGGTTTCGGCGAAACAACTCTGCATGACCATAAAAAGGGAGCTTGCCCATAACGCTAAAACCCTCACAAGCGCAATGCGGGGAGATTTTCAAAAAGACGAAAATTTGTCAAGAGACGCTTGGCGACTCTTAGGTAAGGAAAAATCATGAAAACTTATGAATATAACTTTAAAAACGGCAAAAAAATGGTGCTGGGCAAAGATCCTCTCGTCATGGGAATTTTAAACGTGACTCCGGATTCTTTCTACGACGGGGGACATTATGAAACCGTGGAAGCGGCCGTAAAGCAAGCGAAGAAATACGAAGCCGACGGCGCGGACATTATAGATATTGGAGCAGAGTCCACCAGACCAAAAGCGAAACCCTTGACGGCAAAAGAGGAGGGAACGCGTCTCTTTCCGATTTTGGAGGAGATTTTAAGAGCGGTAAAAGTTCCGGTATCAATAGATACTTACCATGCAACGACAGCGGAGAAAGCGCTTAAAATGGGCGTAAGTTTTATAAACGACGTAAATTTTAACGATTCTATGGCAAGAGTTGCGGCAAAATACAATGTACCCGTGGTGGTAATGGCAAGGAACACGAAGGGAAAACCGGAAAAAACCCGACAGAACTTCGTAAAGCTGATAAATATTGCAAAAGAATCCGGAGTTTCGCCGGAGAATATCATCTTAGACCCCGGCATAGGATTTATAGGCGGAGCGGACGCAGATACCGAAGCCTTAAGAAACCTCAAAGGCATCAACAAGATTGACGGCGAGGAGTATCCGTTGTTGGTAGGACTTAGTCGCAAGAGTTTTTTGGGAAAAATCACCGGCAGGAACGCCGTCGATCTCTTGGCGGGAACGATGGCTGCCAACGCATTGGCGATTTTATGCGGCGCAAACATATTGAGGGTTCACGACGTAAAAGAAATCGTAGACGTTATAGCCATTGTGGAAAAAGTAAAAAAACAATATAACGTGGAAAGCTTGGACGATATTTGAAGAGGAACGCAAAATGGACGAAATTTCGCTGGCGGGGCTTAGGTTTTACGGGTTTCACGGATGCTTTAAAGAGGAAAAGGAAAAGGGACAGGATTTTAGGGTAGACCTAAAAATCAGGCTCTCCTTAGAAGATGCGGGGAAAAAAGACGATTTAAAGAGTACGGTAAATTACGCCAAGTTGGTTGAAGTGGCGAAAAAGGTTGTGGAGGGCGAACCTAAAAACTTGATAGAAGCCGTGGCGGAGGATATCGCAAAGGCGATTTTGAGCGAATTCCCCGCGGTGGAAAAAGTGGGAGTCTCCGTCCATAAGCCGAATGCGCCGCTGAACTGTGAATTTGATGACGTGGCGGTAAAGATTGAGCGAACGAGATGAAAGAGGCGTATATATCTATAGGTTCGAATTTAGGCGAGCGGGAAGATATGATTTTGCACGCTCTGACTGCGCTCCACGGTGAAAGCGGCGTTACCGTAACGAAAATTTCGAATTTTTACGAAACAAAGGCTTGGGGAAATACCAACCAACCCGATTTCATAAACGCCGCGGCGAAAATTTTGACGGATAAAACCCCCGAAGAGCTTTTGGAAATATTGTTGAAAACAGAGCAAAAATTGGGCAGAAAACGGTTGGAGCATTGGGGGAGCAGAAGCATAGACATGGACCTCATACATTTTGAGGGCGTCGTCATGGATACGGAAAAGTTAAAGTTGCCCCATCCTTTTTTCGATAAAAGGAATTTTGTGCTGGTTCCCCTTGCCGAGATAGCTTCAAGCCTTGTTATAAACGGAAAAAGCGTAAAAAATCACCTTATTGATTGCATGGATAGACTTCCTGTCCGAAAAACAAGCGCCGTTGATTTTGACATATCTCTGATAGCCGCCGTTGACGCGGGTTTTGGAATAGGGAAAAACGGAAATTTGCTTTATAAAGTCAGCGAAGACATGAAATATTTTCGAGAAACCACCATGGGCGGCGTTGTCGTTGTCGGGCGAAAAACCTTTGAAAATATGGGGAATTTGCCCGGAAGAAACATCGTCGTTATGACGAAAAAGGACGATTTCAAGGACGAAAGCGTTCAAACGGCTTCTTCGGTTGCAAAACTTTTACGCCTGCTGAAAAATTACCGCAACAAAAAAATATTTGTAGCGGGCGGCGCGGAGATTTTCAAAGAACTTATGCCTTACGCAAGAAAAGCTTTTATAACTCATATTTTAGATAAGCGGGAAGCGGATATTTTCATGCCGACGCTGTATGATTTCAAACTAAAAACGGCAAGATTTACCGAGGATAAAAGAACTAAACTTGCATTTGCGGCATATGAAAAGAAGTAAAAGAAATAAACGGGGCAAACCTGATTCAGACTGTAGACTTATTATTGTTGCTCCCAATTGTCACCTATCGTCAGGGGGAACTCCCCCCTTCCCCCCTCTAAGAGGGGGGCTTGGTTTGAGGAAATATTGAAATTTTTTGGCTCAAAAGTCGCAATCCGAGTGCCTCCCTCCTAGAGGGAGGTGCCCAAAGGGCGGAGGGAGAGCCGTGAAGAGCACAATTTTTATTGTAAATTTAATGATTTGTCGACAGTCTGAAACGGGGCAAACCCGATTAATAAATAGGGGGTATATATATGTTTGGCATTATAATAGGCACCCACGGCGATTTGGCCGCATCTTTCGCAAAAGCCGCTCAAATGATAACCGGCGAGCAAAAGTGTATTGAAACCGTTTCCGTATACGAAGGCGAAGGTCCTTTGGACGCGGTGAAAAAGTATGAAGCTGCCATAGCTAAGCTAAACGAACGGGGATTTTCCGAGAGAATTATCTTTTTAAACGATCTTTTTGGTGGCAGCCCGTACAATGCGGCTTGCCGTTTGGTTGCAAAAAACGACCACTACGCCATCTTAACCGGGGTGAACCTCCCCATGGTTTTAGAACTCTTAAACGAAGAGATGAACGAAGGTCTTTCCATAAGGGAACTGGTGGACAAAGCCAGAGATATAGGCGAAATGGGAGTACAGGTATTTTATAAGGATTTAGCGGAATAAAGGAGTGTAACTATGGAAGCAATTGCTGTTATGACTTCGGGCGGAGATTCCCCCGGCATGAATGCGGCGGCAAGAGCGGTTGTCCGAACCGCCCTATACGAAGGAGTCAACGTTTACGGCATACATAACGGTTATAAAGGTATGATAAAGGGCGACATCCAAAAGCTTGACTCAAGAAGCGTGAGCGATCTTATTCAACGGGGCGGTACTTTCCTTGGCACGGCAAGAAGCAAGGAATTCCAAACTCCCGAAGGTCGGCAAAAAGCCTTCAATAACCTAAAGGAACACAATATAGATGGATTGGTGATAATAGGCGGCGATGGCTCGCTTAGAGGCGGCGCAGCGATGAGCAAGGAATTCGGCATCCCTATCGTAGGACTTCCCGGCACCATCGACAACGATGTTTGGGGCACCGACTACACCATAGGCGCAGATACAGCCGCAAACACCATCTTGGAGGCAATCAACAAGCTTAGGGACACCGCTTCCGCCCATAGGCGCATCATAGCCGTCGAAGTAATGGGCAGAAAATCCGGCTGGCTCGCCATGACCACAGGTATCGCGGGCGGCGCCGAATATATCTTGGTCCCCGAAGTGAAATTCGATCTTGACGAAATGTGCCACGAATTAAGAGAATCCTACGATCGCGGCAAACGGTACAGCATCATCGTCGTCGCCGAAGGCGCTTGCGATGCGATAGGGCTTGGCGCAGTCGTCGAAGAAAAAACCGGCATCGACACCAGAGTTTCCGTCTTAGGCTATATCCAGCGCGGCGGCTCGCCTACCGTCGAAGACCGCATGAAGGCTTCCATGATTGGCGAAAAAGCCGCTCTCGCTCTCCTCTCCGGCGTTACCAACAAAGTCTACGGCTTCGACTCAGGCAAAGTCGTCGCTATAGACCTCTTCGACGCCGTCAACAACAAAAAAACCCTCGACCCCGAACTTGTGCGTTTGGCGAGAGTTTTGGCGTAATCAGGCGAGTTCCTTCTTTCTTTTTCTTTCTCTTTTTTGTAAAAAAGAGAAAGAACAAGAAAGAAGCAAAGAAAAAGAAAGAGAAAAAACTTTAATAACTGGTTTTGAGTCTGTTTGACGTTTTTACACTAAACCCATGACTGGGAGTCCAGAGGGCGAATGCCCTTTGGCGGGGTCAAGGGGCAGCGCCCCTTGTGGGGTTTGGGGCGAAGCCCCAACAAAAAAAGAGGTGATGGCTTGAAACGGCGGTCGTTTTTTTTAGGGTTGTTTATGTTTTTGGTTATGCATACGCAGGCGCAGGCTTTCCCGGTGAGTGAAGGGAGCCGGGGGGAGGAAGTTTATGCGGCGCAGGTGCTTTTGATAGCCGGAGGATTTTTGGGCGACGGCGCCGACGGGGATTTCGGAGGAAAGACCAAGGCGGCGGTTATTAAGGCGCAGGAACATTTCGGATTTGAGGCAAACGGCACCGTTGGCAACGCTTTATATAATATGTTGTTGGAGTACGCTACGAATAAGGGTAAGGGAACGGCGGATTCCGGCGGCGAAGTCAGAATTGGCTCGAGAGGCAAGGGAGTAGAAGAAGTACAGGAGAAGTTAAAGGCTTTTGGGTATTACGACGGGTTAATTGACGGAGTTGCGGGAGTAAAAACGGCTGTAGCGGTAGCGAAGTTTCAAAGGAAATGCGGAATTTGGTCAAGCGGGATAGTGAATAAGGAAACTAGGGAAGCAATCGAAACGAGACCCGCAAAGAGAGCCGGCAAAACGATTACAATGCACGCAACGGCTTATAGTCCCCAAGATCCCGGGGTTGGCAAGTACACCGCAACCGGAGCAAGGGTGCGAAAAGGAATCGTGGCGGTTGATCCTAAGGTAATTCCGCTTGGAACCAAATTGTATATCGAAGGTTACGGCGAAGCTGTGGCGGCGGATGTAGGCGGCGGCATAAAGAATTATGTCATAGACATAGCCTTTGACACACATAGCGAAGCTATAGCTTTCGGCAGACGAAACGTGGTTGTTACCATTTTGGAATAAATTTATAAGCAGCCTTATGGCTGCTTATTTGTTACGGGAGTCTTTCCATTGGACATTAATCTTTTATATATAATATTTATCGCGGACGACGCATGGCTCACTATTTTGAAGGGTATGTTTGTTACCGTTGAAATTTCCCTTTTTGCGCTTGTTTTCGGCACGATTTTGGGAGCTGTTGTGTGCTTTTTCCGCATGAAAGAGCGTAGAGTTTTAAGTATTCTTGCGAGAGCTTACATCGGACTTGTGCGGGGTTCTCCCGTGCTTATGCTCTTGATGCTCTTTTATTACGGGCTTCTCGCTTCAAGCGATTTGCCGCCCGAATTTGTCGCCGTGCTTGCTTTCTCAATGCACACCGCAGCCCATGTGGCGGAACTTTTGCGCTCCGCAATATCGGCTACCGATTACGGGCAGGTGGAGGCCGCCCGCACCTTGGGGTTTTCCAAATACGAGGCTTTTCGCCTTATTACCCTTCCGCAACTCTTTAAAATCGCAAGACCCGTTTATCAGTCCACCATTATAAACCTTATTCAATGGACAAGCGTGGTTGGATACGTTTCTATCACCGATCTTACAAGGGTTATATACAACACGGCCTCTCGCACCATGCAGCCCATGATTACCATTTTGGGGGGCATGATCCTTTATCTTCTCGTTTCTTATGTGGTATACGGTATTTTCTTTTTCTTTAATCGTAATGAGGAGAAAGGCGGTGAAAATCGTTGAACGTGCTTTCGATAAAGGGGCTGAAAAAATCTTTCGGGGATTTAAACGTACTGGAAAACTTAAATCTTGATGTTAAAGAAGGTGAAATCATCTCCGTTATAGGCGCCTCCGGCTGCGGAAAGAGCGTGTTTCTTCGCTGCATTAACCGCCTTGAAACGCCGGACGAAGGAGTGATAATCGTAAACGGCGAAGAAATAACGGCGAAAAACGCCGATATTAACAGAATTCGCATGAGTATGGGCATGGTTTTCCAGAACTTCCGCCTGTTTTCACATATGAACGTAATGGACAACCTTTGCTTAGCGCCTTTAAAACTTCTCAATATGCCGAAAAAACAAGCGGAGGATAAGGCGATTGACCTCTTGACAAAAGTGGGGCTTGCCTCTAGGGCTTACGATTTTCCAAAAATCTTGTCGGGCGGGCAACAGCAGCGTATAGCAATATGCCGCGCCCTTATGATGGCCCCGAAAATACTCTTGATGGACGAACCCACAAGCGCCTTGGATCCCACTATGGTCGGAGAAGTCCTTGCCGTTATTCGCCGTCTTGCCAAACAAAGGCTTACAATGATAATTGTTACGCATGAAATGGAGTTTGCAGAGGAAGCTTCCGACCGTATTCTGTTTTTCGCCGACAGAGGCATATACGAAGAAGGCGCCCCCGGAGAGATTTTTAAAAATCCTCAAAAACCTAAAACTATAGCTTTCATAAAAAAGCTGAAATCCTTTGAATTTGAAATTACTTATCGGCCGGACTTCGACCTGATGAAGCTGATGGGCGGTATTATCGCATTCGCCGAAAAATACAACGTGGACAGACGAAGAAAATACCTTATGCAGCAGTTCACCGAAGATATTGTTTACGGATTTTTCAAGTACAGCTTCGACAACAATCTTAATGTAAGCGTCGATATCGCCATTACCTATGATGAAATTTCGAACAATATAAAAATACGCATAACAAGCGGCGGCAAACAATACAACCCTTTCGACGAGCCGACCGAAACGGATTTTGAGCAAGTGGAACATATCGCCCGAATGGCGATAAAAAATGCGGCGAAGAGTTTTTCGTACGACTACGACGACGGGAAAAACACGGTTGTTGTTGAATTGTGAGTTTATATATGCTATAATGTCTTGCGATTGATACATAGTTACTATTCACAAGTAATACCACATATTGATAAAAGCGGTGAATTAGAGCCGTTCACAGTCAACCCCTCCACCGCTTCGCGGTTCCCCTCCCCTTTCAGGGGAGGCACTACAGCGAAAGCTTTCCCCTTCACATCCACAAAACTAACAATCAGAGAGCCTCTCCTGAAAGGAGAGGTGCCCGAAGGGCGGAGAGGTTGACCATGAAGAGCACTATTTTCCTTTTTGTACTACCCGTGAATAGTAACGATACATAAAGGGGAAAACGAAAATGAAAAACGTCAAGCTTAACTTCGATTCTTATATCGGGGGGGGGTATACCCATTTAATATTTTCCTCTTTTAATAAAATTAATATGAATCCGCATGGAAATTGCGCTTAAGCAGCGCGATTTTCATGCGGATTTTTTTGCGTTTATGGAGAAGATTATGACTTGTAAAATTTGCGACGGCGAAACAGCTAAGTTTGATAGGACGAAAGTCTTGGGTAAGTACTCTGTTCAATATTATAAATGCAAAAATTGCGGGGCAATATTTACCGAAGAACCGTATTGGCTTAACGAGGCGTATTCGGACGCGATTTCCGATTTGGACGTGGGGCTTGTGTCGAGAAACTTAAACAACGTTCCCATTTTGTCAAAAATTCTCGACTTCATATACCCCCCCCGGAATATCGCTTCTTAGATTTTGCCGGCGGTTACGGTTTATTGGTTAGGATGATGCGGGACAGAGGATATGATTTTTATTGGTACGATAAATACGCCAAAGATATTTTTAATCCCGCATTTGTGGATATTTCTTCCGTTGAGTCCCATTACGACGCAATGACGGCTTACGAGGTTTTCGAACATCTCGTTAATCCCTTTGAAGAACTTAAAATTGCTTGCAACAACACGGAAACCTTGATTTTTTCCACGGTTATTGTCCCGGAAGGTATAGAAAAAGTGTCCGATTGGTGGTACTTTTCCCCGGAAACCGGACAGCATATAACCTTTTACACCCATAAAGCCTTGGCGATATTGGGAGAAAAGTTCAAGATGGGCTGCGTAAGTCTGGGAAATTTGCATATATATACGAGAAAACAAATTGACTTAAACGAATTTGCAAAAGCGTTGCAGGATCCTGCGTTCGGAAGCGTAAGAGAGTCTCTGTTGCAACCCGACTACCAACGGGTTTTGCAAGAGATGAGAGGACTCCCCATCTGAGAGGGGGCTTTAAAGAGAGCCTTCCTCTTAGAGAGGCGGTCAACGATAACGGCGAATTTTTTGGAGGCAATATGAAAGAATATGTAATAGACGGTTTTAAACTTAAATTGAACGACAACCATATGTTGGCGGAGTATCAACGGCAGTTCCCAATGTACGACAGATTCGTGCCGTATTTGGGGAAGATTGCGGATATGTTTAATAACGGCGGCGAATCTTTGATATTGGATATCGGCGCCAACGTGGGCGATACGGTGGCGGCTTTTATAAAACATACAAAGGCTCACGCCGTTTGCGTCGAACCTACCGACTTGTTCTTCGATCTATGCAAGGAAAACGTGCAAAATTTCGGCGGCGCTTATAAAAAGCGCATAACCCTCGTTAAAGCTTATATTTCTTCGGATATGAACGTAAATTTTACCTCGGAAATTTCCCAAGGCACCGCCAAAAAAGTGGAAAATAATCATACCGGGGGGGGTATGACTCCTACTTATTCAATTCCCTACTTAATGGAAAAGATAGGAAAACCCATGGAGTGTTTGAATGTCGTAAAGGTGGACACGGACGGCTACGATGCGGATTGCATAGTTTCCTTCGGCGAGAATTTAAGTCGCCTGTCTCCGGTTTTATATTGGGAGAATCAGCTTGAAACTCCGGAACAGACGCAAAAGTATTTGAATTTGGCGGATTATCTGTATTCTTCCGGTTATAGAGCGTTTTATGTGTTTGACAATTTCGGCAATTATCTTTTAAGGACGGATGCGGACGGGTTAAAGGATTTTAATTTGTACCTGTGGCGTATGCTTCGGGGCGCCTCCGGCAGAACCTTTTATTATACGGACGTACTGGCGACAAAACCGGATAGGCTGTCCATGGCGGATATTGCAGTAAAAGAATATATAAGCAAATATACGTAAAACCCTTCTTTGCGTTAGTCGAACTTTTCTTCTCTTATAGACAATGTGCGCCTGAGGCAACGCTCTCACCTCTCCGCCCTTCGGGCACCTCCCCTTTCAGGGGAGGCACTCAATTTAAAACTTTTGAGCCTCCCCTGAAAGGGGAGGGGGACCGCGAAGCGGTGGAGAGGTTGACTGTGAAAAGCACTATTTATCTTTGTATATGGTTGTAATTTTTTATGAAACGACCATGGAAGAAAGTAAAATTCAACAATGGGATGCGTGATTTATGGCGGATAAGAACGGAAGTTTCCTGCCCTTTGAAGGCGGGAGCGAATCGGCGGACAACTTGAAAAAGGTTGTTGAGGAAGTTTTTGCGCTTAACTCTCTTGATATGAAAACCCTGAAATCTTATATGGAACCCGCTTTTGCCAAGGAAGGGTACAGAAGGGACGATAGGGATTTAACAAAGCGCATAGCGATTATCAGGTTGGATGAAATCGGGGATAACGTAATGACCAGCGGTTTTATCCGGGAGCTTAGGAAAAATTATCCTACGGCGCACATTACCCTTATCGTAAATCCCACGGTTTATCCGCTGGTGGAATTTTGCCCATACGTCAACGAAGTTATCGGTTTCAGCGTAACCTATGTGCGGGATTTGGAGACTAGGTTTTTTGAGATTTTGAAGCTTTGTTATTATAAACTTTGGTCAAGGCATTTTGATATGGTGTTTCTGCCCCGATGGGACATGGACAACGCCTATTTCGGCGTATTCTTGGCGTATTTCAGTGGCGCAAAGGAAAGAATAGGATACAGCGCAAAAGTTTACGATGAAAAGGCAAAGCAAGAGGGGCATTTGGACGAACTTTTGACTAAGGCCGTCATAAGCCCGCCCCATGTGGTACACGAGGCGGCGAGGAATTTTTATCTGCTTGAAGCCTGTAATTTAAAGGTTGACGATTACCGCCAAGAACTTTGGTATACCGCTGAAGATTATGAAGCCGCCGAAAAAAAGACATTGGAATTTTCAAAAGGAAGAAAGTTAATCGCCGTAGTCCCCGGAGGCAATACGATAAATAAGATTTATCCGCCGGACAAATTCATTGTTGCCCTAAAGAAGATAAAAAGGGAGGACAACTGTTTCCTTTTGTTTGGCGGAGGACGCGAAAAGGAAATCGCAGAGCATATCCGTAAAAATCTGGGAGATAATGCGGCGTTAAATTTAGCGGGAGCGACGTCGTTAAGGGAAACAGCCGCCGCAGTTTCACTGTGCGGCATGTATATAGGCATGGACACGGGCGTAAAGCATATAGCGGCGGCTTTGGGTCTGCCGGTGGTGGAAATAAGTCGGACTCCTTTAACCATGAAATCTTCACCTTTACTGCACTTGGATAGGTTCGCCCCGTGGCAAACGCCGACAATTATGGTAAGACCCAAAGAAGGACTCTCCCCGTGCAAAGAAATTGAGCCTTGCGACGGCTGCTCATATTTTAAGGAACCTCATTGCATAACCGGCGTTAAGCCTGAGGATATAGCAAAGGCTTACGAAGATATGGCAAGGATTGCGGTATACGATAAGATTTAAGCTTACCCGAATACTTTTGGCGTTACTATTCACGAGTAATACAACATAGCGATACGAAAGGCGAATTAGTGCCGTTCATGGTGAACCTCTCCACCGCTTCGCGGTCCCCCTCCCCTTTCAGGGGAGGCACTAGAGCGGAAGATTTTCCTTTATATCCACAAAACTAACAATCGGAGAGCCTCCCCTGAAAGGGGAGGTGCCTGAAGGGCGGAGGGGTCGACCATGAAGAGCGCTATTTTTCTTTTTGTACTACCCGTGAATAGTAACAAAAAATCATACATACCGGTATGACGAAAATTTAACCCGTGAATAGTAATACATACCAAGTTTTTACACTTCTTGACATTCCCTTATAATTGATATATATTTTAGGAGAATAATCCTAAATTTTTTTAAAGGGGATGCCTGTTGTGAAAAAAATCGCCGGATTTTTGGTGTACGGTATACTCTTATGTTTTGTACTTGCCGCATTTGCCATATCATTCGCTTTTTACGGCGCAAAAAACTCGGTGCCGGTTTTGAATTATCATCAAATAAACAATGAGGACGTAAACGCCCTTACCGTATCTGTTGAGGATTTCGACGCTCAGATGAAATACCTCGCCCAAAACGGATATACCTCCATAACGCCTAATGAAATGCTTGCCGCCTTTGAAAACGGTGAAACGCTGCCGGAAAAAACCGTCGTCATCACCTTTGATGACGGTTATCTTGACAACTATCTAAACGCTTATCCCATACTCCAAAAATACAACTTAAAAGGCACTATGTTCGTTATAACGGACTATGTCAGCCTGTACCCTAATTACATCACATGGGACGAAGCCGTTGAAATGCAAGAAAGCGGCGTTATGAATCTTGAAAGCCATACCATGGGGCATATCAATTTGTTGAAGTCCTCAAAAGAGGAAGCGATTTTCCAATTAAAAACCTCCAAAGATGCTTTGGAGGCGCATTTAAAAAAACCTGTGGAATTTTTAGCATACCCTGAAGGCGACTATGACGACGAAATTGAAAAAATAGCTAAAGACACAAAATACAAGGGAGCCTTTACCGTAAATTACGATTTAACCTCTAAAGAAGAAGATCCTTTCGCCTTATCAAGGGTGCCGATTTTCGGTATGGAAAACAGAGCGCTCGAACGCTTTAAATTGAGAGTCACCATGACTCCTGTTTTTTCTCCTTTAAACAAATTCAAAAGGAAGCTCGAAAGCATCGGTTTGGATATCATATCAGACCATATTTATATACCGTAACTTTAGAATTTTGCTTGTTACTATTCACAAGTAATACTCCATAGTTATGAGAAAGGCGAATTAGTGCCGTTCACAGAGGACCTCTCCACCGCTTCGCGGTCCCCCTCCCCTTTCAGGGGAGGCACTGGAGCGGAAGCTTTTCCCCTATATCCACAAAAGTGAAAATCAGAGAGCCTCCCCTGAAAGGGGAGGTGCCCGAAGGGCGGAGGGGTTGACCATGAAGAGCACTATTTTTCTTTTAGTTACTACTCGTGAATAGTAACTAAAAGAAAAAAACGCATCCTCGAATATTTATTCAAGGTTGCGTAAATGAAAATTTTATGATAAGATACGTTTAAGCGGTTTGCTAACGATGGCTCCCGGCCCCCGAAAGGGGGTGAGGTTATGAACAGATACGAATTGGTTTACTTATTAACGGTGACGTTGATATGCCTAACTGTTATCCTAGTAAAAAACTAAAAAGCCGTCGCTGAGCTGAAATACACGACGGCTCGTCCCAATGTGAAAATATGGGGGCTAGTCATCAAAGGCCGCCCGAAAGCCTCGCTCCCACAGCGGGGCTTTTTGTTACGCTCATGATACCATTTTTTACGAAAAATTTCAACAATTTTTTCAAAACTCATCGTTGTTATCTATGGATATTATGCGGTTGTTTCAAGATATAACGGCTCGCAAATTTGTCTTTCCACCTGTTGTTTTAAGATTTGAAAAGCTTGGAACATAGCTTCCGGTTTGATTTGGTTAATACAATGCGGAGAATCTGACCGACAACCCAAAAAATCTTGAGATTTTTTGCACTCCGGCAAAGCTTTTTTTGGTTGCACAATTACGGACGGAACTCCGTAAGGGAACCACCGTTGTACGGTCGATATAAATGGCAAGTTTATATCCATAGGAAAACACGACGGCGTAAGCACCGGGACATTTAATGCGGCAGCTATATGCATAGCGCCCGTATCGTTACAGATGCAGTATTTGCAGCAATTTATTACGGCTGACGTCTGGCGTAAAGACAAACGCCCCGCTAAGTTCAACACATTGTTATATGACGCTTGTTTTTCTATAATTTGCGCTTCTTGTGTATCGCTTGGACCGCCTAATATGACAAAAAAGACGTCTTCCTGTTCTGTTATTTTGCCTATCAATTCGGCATAATATTCCGGAGAATAATGCTTCTTTTTTTGAGAACCACCAACGCAAACGCCATATACAAGGGGGTGTTCTTTTAAGAGTTCATTGGCGAAATTAATATCTTCAGCGTCGCACCAAACTTCCGGATGTCTATCAAAAACAGGAGCGCGAAGCAGGTAGTCAATGCAGGAAAGGCAATCGTCCACAGCGTGAAAACCGTGCAAACAACGCTTTGCAGGTATCGTCAAAAGCGATTTGAATTGCATATTTAACCCCATAGGATTTGAAATTATTTCTTTTGCGCCCGCCATATAAGAAAGCAGTATGGTTGACGATGCTTCTCCAAAGGAAAATGCAAAGGCGATATCGTATCGTCTGTGCATAATTTTTTCTGCCATCGATAAATTATACATATATACGCTTTTTAAATCATTGGGATCATAATTTCTATTTACTGTAAGTATCTCGTCAACATACGGACAGTTTTCCGCCAGCGATACCACAGCTTCGGCAACAAGCAAGGTGATATGCGCATCCTTATATATGCGCCTCAATTCGCGTACTGATGATGTGAACGAAATAAAATCGCCTATTGCCGAGGAGTCTTGTAAAATCAAAATACTTGTCGCAGACTTAACGGGTTCATTGTTAAACACATCCTGACGATAGCCTGCTTTATCAAACCAAGGTTCCATGAATGTTTTCATTTTGTCAGGTTTAAAATTTTTACGCAACGTATTTATTTCGAAATATTTTTTGAATTGTTTTATCAAAATTGATATCCATTCCTGTGTTGCATCCTGTTCCATAATTTCCTCCAAAAACTGCCTTCTAAGTATGAACGCCATAATTTACTGACCATAATTATCCCAACAAAAAAACTCCCCTTAATCAAAGAATCGGTTAAATCAGTTAAAATAACGCAAATTTAACCGACCCTCTGACTAAAGAGAGTTCGTTTTTATATGTATTAAATTTTATGCAAGAACCGTAATTACGAAGGTACCCCCCCCGAAAATAATTCTCAATTGCACAAAATTCAGTCCTTTCATAAAAAAATCATTTTTGATTCAAGGTTGCATTAATGAAAACTTTATGATAATATACGGTCAAGCGGTTTGCTAACGATGGCCCTAAAGCCCCCGAAAGGGGGTGAAGCTTATGAATCAGTATGATCTCGTGTATTTATTGGCTCTAACGCTGATATTCTTCACTGTTGTGCTCATTAAAAGCTAAAAGCCGTCGCTTGCTCAACGATACGACGGCTTCCAAAAAGTAACATTTTTGGGGGCGGGTCTCGTTAAGCCGCCCAAAGCCTCGCTCCCACAGCGGGGCTTTTTGTTACCCTTATGATACCATTTTTTACGAAAAATTTCAACAAATTTTTTCAGAACCCAATAAACATTTTTTTCGTCAGCTGAATATAAAGAACAAAAGACATTTAAGGAGGTTGTTAAAATGGAAAAAGATATGGAAAACCAAAAACTCACAGAGGAGCAAGCGAATGAGGTTGCGGGAGGATTGTTAGTGCGATCGACGTCCCAGCCGGAACCAATCGACCATAGCGCAAACGGACCTAAAAATGTTTAGACTGTTTGTCGCAGAGACGAATGCGGATTTTCACCCGGTCTGTAGAGCTTGAAAAATTTTCGCACATCAAGACAGATTATTCACATTAACGGGATAAAAAGAAGGCTTACCAAACGTCGATTTTGACGTTTGGTAAGCCTTCTTTCGGTTGCTTACGCCACCTGTCTTTCTACCAGTTCCTTAAACAAGCCGCCTTTTTCCATAAGTTCGTCGAATGAGCCTGTTTCGGCTATCTCACCTTTATTCATCACGATTATCCTGTCGCAGTCACGAATGGTTGACAGACGATGCGCCACCACTATTCTTGTGGCGGAAAGTTTGTCGAGGCTGTTGGTGACTGTAGCTTGAGCGCGGTTATCAAGCGCGCTTGTCGCTTCGTCGAATATTACGATTTTAGGCTTGCCCACAAGGGCGCGGGCTATCATTATTCGCTGACGCTGACCGCCCGAGATGTTGCTGCTGCCTTCGCTGATTATGGTCTGCATTCCCATCGGCATCATCGCTATGTCTTCCGCGATGCCTGCGCTTTCTGCGGCTCTCCATGCGTCGTCTTGGGTGAGAAGCCTTGTGCCTACGATATTCGTAAAAATGTCGCCCGTCATAAGCTGACCGTTTTGCAGCACGACTCCCATTTGACTTCGTACCGATGGCAAATTAAGATCCGAAAGGTCGTTGTCGTCAAAAAGCACCGCGCCCTTTTTCGGCTCTTCAAACCCCAAAAGCAAGCGCACGAGGGTTGATTTCCCGCTGCCCGACGGGCCTACTATGGCGACGTGTTCCCCCGCCGTTATCTTGAAACTTACGTTGTGTATAACGTCCGTGGGAGAGCCTTCGTAACCGAAGGTTAAATTCCTGACTTCCACCGTTCCCGCAAGCTCGTCGGCGTCCCGCTTGTTGCTTACGGGTTCGGGAACTTCATCCAAAATCGGTTTAAAGTTTTCAATCTGCGGTTGTATGCCGAAGTATTGGCTGATTAAGCCTATAACTCCGTTTAACACGCCGTTGAAACTTGAATACGCCGCGCTGAAGGCGATAAATTGAGCGTAACTTATGCCGACGATTTTTTGACCGTTGGGGCCTATTTCTTCAATTCCGTAAACGGCTATGAAGTACAATATAAGGTTTAACA
>JAGBMX010000117.1 GCA_017634675.1 Selenomonadaceae bacterium
AAGTTTTTTCTTCGCCAGAAGAAAAAACTACATACGTCAGCATTTCAACAAGACGTCCGAGAGGCGGGAGATTTAAACTCCCGCCTTTCTTCCGATATAGACCCCCACCTAAGAGGTGGGGGACATCTAGTCTTGTTATAGGTTAAAATAGCGAAATCTGGTATTCTGCACCGGATGACAAATTTTCACATTCTTCCACCTCATAGTTGGTAAGCAATGCTTCTATGACAGGTCGTCTGTTGCGTTCCTTTGCGCCGACATGGTAAAAATGTTCCCTTGTTACCTTATGGCAATTTCTCCAAATAGAAGCTATATAATCGTTCTTTCGATAATCATTATGATCCCAAGTAGACAACATAAAATTTGCTTTACTTTCTAAAAGTGCATTATAAAGAGAAAGTTCCGATTGTTCGTCCCAACTATCGTAATAATCCACATGACGTCCTATATAAGGCGGGTCGCAGTAAATAAAATCATCGCTTTTAGCCATAGCTATAGTATTTGCAAACGGTTGACAAACAAATTCCCATGAACGCATTTTTAGCAATAAGTAAATATGTTCCACTTGATTTACGATTTTGGTAATATACGCTTTTGAAAAACGAAACGGCTTGTGTCCGTAGGGAACGTTAAATTCATAGTCTTTATTAAATCTTATCATGCCGTTAAAACATGATCTATTTAAAAATAAAAAATCCAATGGATCGTGATTTTTATTAAATCGTTCTCGCACGATGTAATAATATTTGTCATCGCCTTCTTCAAGTAATTTTCCTTCTTCATTTAAAAAAACACGAACAATTTGAGGAGTTATTTTTCCGGATTTTACTTGATTGTAGAAGTTGATTATATGAGGATTTGTATCTGCAAATATAGCGTACGTCGGTTCGATATTAAATCCGACAACCCCTGAACCCATGAACGGTTCAATCCAAACTGAATTTTTATTCATAATTATGTTTTCTCGAATAAAAGATACCAATTTAGTTTTTATTCCTTGAATTTTTATCGGAGGAACGAATATTTTTTCTTTCATTTTGCCCTCCGTTTTGTGGCTTTTGGATTATTCAAATCCGCTGGCAATCTGCGATATTTCAAATATTCATCAAACGACGATAACTTTTTTCGTTTTTTCCCGTTTTTAATTTCCATTTTCCCGAAATTTGACCAATAATCATCGAATAATTCTTCGCCGGCTTTGGCAAAAACGCCGTTTCCATTTAAAATATCGTCTATTTTTTGTATGCTCCCAATATTTGCGGTATTGCCGCTTCCGCCCTTGTCGCTTGCTATTTTCCATTTTTCTTCAGCAAAGAATAAAAAATTTTTTATTACGGACGGAATTTGTTCTATATCGTCTATAGAATATATATGCGTTTCCTCATTTTTTTCAACAGCAGCCCTTGAATAAATTATTCCCAAGCAAAAATGACCGCTATATTCATCGTAAGGGTACTCAATGTTTTTGCTGCTTGTTCTTTCTATAAAGTATTCTCCGTGAGAACCAAGCGTAAATCCGTTGCAAAACTCGGGATATTCTTCATCTCTGTAGGTTGTCTTTAAATCAACCGCAAATTTTACGGAAACATTATTCTTTTGTATAAAAGTTAAATCCGGATACCAATTTTGATGTTTGGCAAGTTCTATTTCATATCCGCTTCTCTCCGCAAAAGAGAGAAAATGAGGAAATAAATGAAGCTCCAATATTTTGGAAATAACTTTAGTATCTGCGGAAATAGGATGTATATTTTTAAATATATCAATAAATCCCCGTACTGTCCATTCATCGCCTTTGGATATAAAATCTCCAAGTGTAGAAGCAAAATCTTTAAGTTGTTTACAAAATACAGTTTTTTCATTTTCGTTTATCATCAGCTTTAACTCCACTCTGTTTATCGTATTAGATGCAATAACAAATCATTCCATAGTCGTTCAATTCGCTGTATATAACGTCAATTCCTGCTATATCCATAGTTTTATAAAATCACGCCACAAAGTAAAAAAATATAAAACCAATCATTAAAGTTTTCTCTCTCCTTTTCAAAAAAGAAAGAAAAAAAGAAAAAAGCAATTTTCCACAAAACTAAATCTTACCCCACCGAAAACCTGTGGAAAAGTGGAAAACTTTGTGGAAAACTCTAAAATTTGGATTTATTAAGTTTATTAATACAAGATGTTGTGTTTGAAACTGTGTAAAAGTGAAATTTACCACAATTTGTATGGGCGGATTGCCAAGTTTGAATTGTAGTATTTTGGGTCGCCGGAAACTTCTTGCAAAATCCAATCGGGCTTTGCAAATTCTTCGGCTTCACTCGATAATTCAACTTCCGCAACCACAAGCCCCAAGTTTTCCCCTTCAAATACGTCTACTTCAAAAGTATGATTTCCGACTCGCTCATTATACCGTACCTTTTCCAATTTTTTATCGCAAAGCTTCAACATCTCGCGAGCGTCCTCTAAAGGTATCTCATATTCAAATTCGGCTCTTGTTATGCCTTTATTTTCGCCTTTTACTGTTAAAAATCCACTTTCGCCTTTAATTCTGACCCTGACTACCGCTTCTTTTTTATCCGACAAATACCCTTGCGAAATCTTTTCGCCCTTTCCTGTAGGCATAAAGTTTTCGTCTACTAAGAACTTTCTTTCTATTTCCTTAGACATTATAAACTTCTCCTTAATATGCGTATATATCGTTGTTGCAAAACTTCGACATACTTACCTTAAATCCTGCAAGTTATTAAAGCTCGTTTTAAGGCGATTGAAAAAAAATTTAACACGATACGGACTTTTGCCTTACAAATTGCATTTATATAAGTGAAAGGAGGTGATAGAGATGGCGACAAGAAACGAAGAGAGCACGAAGCTTGCGGTGCGCGTCGAAGTCGGTTCCGGCGACGACGTCAGCTACAAGAACCGCACATTCAATCACATTGCGCCCAACACCACGGACGACAACGTTTTGTCCTTCGGCAACCGCTTAGGCGCGCTTCAGTCCCACACCGTAAACGCCATAGTCCGCACGGATGTGGCAACGTTGGTGGCTGACTGACAAAAAGAATTTTTATTAAAGTTTTTTCTCTCTTTTCTTTCTTTGTTACTTTCTTTCTTTTCTCTCTTTTTTACAAAAAAGAGAGAAAAGAAAGAAAGTAAAGAAATTCACTTAAAAGGAGGTGATAAAATGAAGAGGGTGCTTAAAATTATGTTGAACCTTCCCGGCGGTAAGACTTTAACTTACAGCTTGGAGGATCCCAAAGCGGGTCTTACAAACACGGAAGTTGAAACTCTCATGAACGACATGATTACCAGAAGCGCTATTTTGGTGAACAACGTGGAACCCGAGAGCTTCAAAAAAGCGTACATCTACGAGACCAACACCGTAGATCTCGCCTGACAAAAAGGCTGTGAAAACCAAAAGTTTTCACAGCCTTTTTTAGTCTTTAACGTCGATAATCGCCATGGAAGCCACTTTGTCGTTTTCGCCGGTGGTCATTAGCTTAACGCCTTGGGTGTTGCGACTTATGACACTGATTTCGTTCACGGTGGTCCTGATTACGATGCCTTCCGTTGTTACAAGCATCAGGTCTTGGTTCTCGGAGACAACCTTGATGCCTATGACCTCGCCTGTTTTATCCGTGACTTTAAGGTTGATAATGCCTTTGCCGCCGCGTCCTTGAGTGCGGTAATCCTCGATAGGTGTGCGTTTGCCGTAGCCGTTTTCCGTTACGGTTAATATTTCTTCGTTAGGCCGCACGTTCGCCATTCCCACAACTTCGTCGCCTTCGTTCAAACGAATGCCGCGAACGCCCCTAGCGGAACGACCGATAGGACGCACATCGTTTTCGTCAAATACTATGGCAAGCCCTTGCTTCGTGCCTAGTATAACCTGACGACTGCCGTCCGTGAACTTAACTCCTATTAAATCGTCGTCGTCGTCAAGTTTTATGGCTATAAGACCGTTCTTATTCGAGTTTTTATACTGGGTAAGAGCGGTCTTTTTTACTATGCCCTTTTTCGTTGACATAAATAAAAATCTGTCATCCAAAAACTCTTTAACGGCAATGACTGCGGTTACTTTTTCACCTTCGCCCAACGACAACAGATTTACAATATTGGTACCCTTCGCTTGGCGTCCGGCTTCCATTATCTCGTAGGCTTTAAGCGCGAAAATCCTGCCTTTGCTCGTTAGGAATAATATTTTGTGGTGTGTTGTGGTAATTAATAAATGTTCCACAAAATCTTCTTCCTTGGTGCCCATGCCGGTGACTCCCCTGCCGCCGCGTTTTTGGCTCTTATAGGTATCAAGCGGCATACGCTTTACATATCCACTGTGGGTCAGCATAATAACGGCGTCTTCAACGGCGATTAAGTCCTCGTCGTCAATATCCGAAGTATCTTCCACAATCTGACTGCGCCTTGCGTCGCCGTATTTGTCGCGAACCTCGGTCAATTCTTCCTTTATAATACCGTAAATTCTCTGTTCGTCGGCAAGTATCGCCTTATATTCTTCAATAGCCTTTAATGTGGAGTCGTATTCTTCGACAATCTTTTCACGTTCCAAACCGGTGAGCCGCTGGAGCCTTAAATCCAAAATCGCCTGCGCCTGCTTTTCGCTAAGCTTGAATAATTCCATTAAAGAATTTTTGGCGACTTCAGCCGTCTTGCTCTCTCTAATTGTTGTAATGACTGCGTCCAGATTATCCAAGGCTATCGTTAAGCCTTCCAATATATGCGCCCTGTCCTCGGCTTTCTTCAGCTCGAAACGAGTCCTTCTTGTTATTACGTCCTTCTGGTGGTCGATATAATAGCAAAGCACCTGTTTTAAATTCAGAACCTTAGGACTGCCGTCCACAAGCGCCAGCATATTTACGCCGAAACTCTCTTGAAAACTCGTATGCTTATATAATTGGTTTAATATTACATTAGGATTAGCGTCACGCCGTAATTCAACAACTATCCGCATACCCGAACGATCCGACTCGTCCCTTAAATCCGTTATGCCGTCGATAGTTTTATCATGGACAAGGTCGGCGATTCTCTCCAAGAGCCTAGCCTTATTCACCTGATAAGGAAGTTCCGTTGCGATAATTTGACTCTTGCCATTTTTCATCTCCTCGATATGAGCGTCGGCGCGCATTTTTATAACGCCCCTGCCCGTCCTATACGCCGAACGGATACCGGCTCTTCCCATAATAAGCCCCGCCGTCGGAAAATCAGGCCCCGGGATAATCTCCATCAGCTCGTCAATAGTGGTATCCGGCTTATCAATCAACATCAATACGCCGTCGATAACCTCCCGCATATTATGGGGCGGGATATTCGTCGCCATACCCACCGCGATGCCGCTGGTACCGTTCACCAAAAGCTGCGGGAACTTTGCCGGAAGCACCATCGGCTCTTTCAGCGACTCGTCGTAGTTGGGCGTAAACTCAACCGTATCTTTATCGATATCCTGCAACATCAACTCGGATATCTTAGACATCCTCACCTCTGTATAACGCATTGCCGCAGGCGGATCGCCGTCCACCGACCCAAAATTCCCATGCCCGTCGGCAAGCATATACCTCATTGAAAAGTCCTGCGCCATCCTTACAATCGCATCATACACAGAACGGTCCCCGTGAGGATGATATTTACCCAAAACCTCGCCCACTATACGCGCCGACTTCTTATAAGGCTTGCCGCTCGTCATGCCCGCTTCGTCCATAGCGTACAATATACGTCTATGCACAGGCTTCAGTCCGTCCCTTACGTCCGGCAACGCCCTCGCCACTATAACGCTCATCGCATAGTCTATATACGAGGTCTTCATCTCATTTTCAAGATTTACCTTAACTATCTTTTCCGGAAACAAATTTTCTTCCATATAGTTACCTCTGCTTTTATTGTTAGTTTCTTTACTTTCTTTTTTTTCTTTCTTTTTTGTAAAAAAGAAAGAAAAAAAAGAAAGTAACAAAGAAAAAAAAGAAAGAAAAAACTTTAACAACGATAACTGTCAGTTAAAAGAATAAAGTAAAAAAAGAGTAAACCTCACAGTTCACGAGATTAAAGTTTTTTTTCTTTTTCTTTTGTTTCTTTTCTTTATCTTTTTTTTACAATAAAAAGAAA
>JAGBMX010000118.1 GCA_017634675.1 Selenomonadaceae bacterium
AAGAAAGAAGCAAAGAAAGAGAGAGAGAAAAAACTTTAACAACTTGTTTTCTCTATGTTGTTGGTTTCATTTTTTTCGAATATTATAAACTATAATGGGAAATATTTCTACATGAAAATGGTGTTTATATGAATAAAATTTTGCAGGGATTTTTTTATTGTTATCGAAATAAACCCTAATAACAAGACTAGATGTCCCCCACCTCTTAGGTGGGGGCTATATCGGAAGAAAGGCGGGAGTTTAAATCTCCCGCCTCTCGGACGTCTTGTTGAAATGCTGACGTATGAAGTTTTTTCTTCTGGCGAAGAACAAACTTGAATTAAGGCATTTTAAAATCATTTGTTCGGAGGATTTATTAATGGCTGCAAACAGCGCAAATATCGGTTTCGAAAAACAAATATGGGACGCCGCCTGTGTCCTTTGGGGGCATATTCCCGCCGCCGATTATCGTAAAGTCATCGTAGGGTTGATTTTCCTGCGTTACATTGGGAACGCCTTTGAAAAACGATATAACGAATTGGTAGCGGAAGGCGACGGTTTCGAGGACGACCCCGACGCTTACGAAGAGGATAATATTTTCTTTGTGCCGGAAAAGGCGCGGTGGCAGACTATTTCTGCGGCGGCTCATACGCCTGAAATCGGAACTGTTATTGACGACGCTATGCGGGCGATTGAATCGGACAACAAAAAATTAAAAAATGTACTTCCCAAAAACTATGCCAGCCCCGACCTCGACAAACGCGTTCTTGGCGATGTGGTGGATTTATTCACCAATATGGATATGAGTGATACCGAAGAAAACAAAGACCTTCTCGGCAGAACATACGAATACTGCATCGCTCTATTTGCCGCTTACGAAGGCGTAAAGGGCGGCGAATTTTACACACCCGCAAGCATTGTAAAAACTATCGTTGCCGTGTTAAAACCCTTTTCAAATTGCAGAGTATATGACCCATGCTGCGGCTCGGGCGGAATGTTCGTACAGAGCGCGAAATTTATCGCGGCGCATAGCGGTAAACGAGGCGCAATTTCCGTATATGGGCAAGAATCAAATGCTGACACTTGGAAAATGGCGAAAATGAATCTTGCCATTCGCGGTATTGACGCTAACTTGGGCGAATATCAAGCCGATACTTTTTTTAACGACCTTCACCCTATGCTTAAAGCCGATTTTATAATGGCAAATCCTCCCTTTAATCTTTCGGGCTGGGGACAGGAGAAATTGAAAGACGATAAGCGCTGGAAATACGGCGTACCTCCTGCGGGAAACGCTAACTACGCGTGGATTCAGCACATGATTCATCATCTCGCGCCTAACGGAAAAATAGGATTAGTGCTTGCCAATGGCGCGCTTTCCACTCAATCCGGCGGCGAAGGTGAAATTCGCAAGCGCATAATAGAAGACGATCTTATAGAAGGCATTATCGCCATGCCGACGCAACTTTTTTACAGCGTAACCATTCCCGTGACTCTCTGGTTTATCACGAAAAACAAGAAACAAAAAGGCAAGACGTTATTTATAGACGCTAGCAAAATGGGTTACATGGTAGACAGAAAACACCGTGATTTTACGGATGAAGATATAGCGAAACTTGCCGATACATTCACAAAGTTTCAAGATGGTAAAGTAGAAAACGTCAAAGGTTTTTGCGCCGTAGCCGACCTTGCGACTATTGCAAAGCAGGATTATATTCTGACACCCGGGCGTTATGTGGGTATTGAGGAGCAAGAAGACGACGGAGAGCCGTTTGATGAAAAGATGAAGCGGCTTACGGGAGAGCTTTCGGGGTTGTTTGAGAAGTCACACGAGTTGGAGGATAGGATTCGGAAGAATTTAGGGGCGATTGGGTATGAGATTTTATAAACATATTCATAATTTATAGAGGGTGTAGCAAGATGAATTTATCACAAGAAGAAGCTAACGCTTTAATTGCCATAGAAAAATATTTGAAAAACCACAGTATTGTTATTCCTTCGCAGGGAGCAGAAAACAAATATGATATTTACGATAGCTCGGGGGATCAAAATTATTATGCCGCAATGTTTCGCGGTCGTATAAATCCGCTTAAATCCTACTATAAACTCATCTACAGAGGAAATATAAGACTAATACGAGTCGATATTGGCTATAGTGGGACGCATACAAATCCGGACGGAACAGTTTTTCCAGCGGGTGTACCGCATATTCACCTTTTTGACGAAGTACATCACGATAAAATCGCCTATCCTTTACCCGAAATCTTCAATAATACAGATGATTTAGCCGAAACTCTTCGGACTTTTCTTTCATATTCGAATGTACTCAATGTGGATGAAATTGAAATCATTCAACAAGGAGGGCTTTTTGATGAGTAATCAATTAGACTTTGCAAACTTGTATTATGATTGGCTGCGAGATAATACCGCAACTCAAAACTTAGCTAACGGTTGGACAGAAATTGCCACACCTTTTTTAGACAGACATAACGATGGTTTAATCATATATGTAAAAAAGAATGGCGATAAAATTATGCTTTCCGATGATGGGTACATATTAAATGATTTATCGTCAGATGGAGTATCCTTAACAGGAAAAGCGAAACAACGAATTTTAAATGAGTTCCTTAATTCTTACGGTGTGGAAAATAATAATGGTGAACTCACGATATTGGCTACTTTGGATAATTTTGCCCTTAAAAAACATATGTTTATACAAGCTATATTAGCAGTAAATGATATGTTTCTTTTAAATTCGAATACAGTAAAATCTATTTTTTTGGAAGATGTTTCAAGCTTTTTTGATAAACACAATTTATTAAATACCCCAAATGTCACAGTTAGGGGGAAAAGCGGATTCGATTATAAGATTGATTTTATCATTCCGGCTTCAAAAAAGAATAATAAATCGGAAAAAATAATCAAAGCTATTAACTCTCCAAGAACTGATTTTATACAAAGAACGTTATTTTTGTGGGAAGATATAAAAAAGGTTCGTAATAATGATACTCAGTTAGTTGTTTTTCTAAATGATAAAAAGACTTTTGATGATAAATTAGTAACAGTCTTAAATACGTATAATGCAATGCCAATTTTATGGTCGAAAAGGGATAGTTATATTCGCGAATTATCTGTTGCGTAAAGTTGAGAATTTAAAAGACGCAATTTTACGTAAGAATTTAGGAGCGATTGGGTATGAAATGTAAATGGCAAACAAAACATATTTCTGATATAGCGTATACAAACCCAAAAGAAAGTTTACCAAAAAAATCTTACGCAAAAAAAATAGCAATGGAGAAATTGCAACCATTTTGCAGAGATATTTCCAGCTATGACTTTTGTGAGTTTAATGGTGGAACTAAGTTTCGTAATGGCGACACTATTATGGCTAGGATAACGCCTTGCTTGGAGAATGGAAAAATTGCACAAGTTAATATATTAGAAGATGGCGAAGTTGGTTTTGGATCAACGGAATATATAGTCTTTAGAGCAAGAGAAGGAAATACAGAGCCGAATTTTTTGTATTATTTAATATCGAGTTCATTGGTGCGTGAACCTGCAATAAAATCTATGGTGGGATCATCAGGTCGGCAACGGGTTCAGATTGATGTAGTGTCAGATATTGAAATAGAAATTCCTCCATTTTCTGAACAAAAGAAAATAGCCCATATTCTCTCTATACTCGACGACAAAATCGCTACCAACACAGCGATAAACAAGAATTTAGAGAGCCAAGCGCAGGCGATTTTTAAGTCGTGGTTTGTGGATTTTGAACCTTTTGGCGGGGAAATGCCACGAGATTGGCGTATAGGAAACGCAGGAGAGATTTTGGAATTTCACGATGCAAAAAGAGTACCATTGTCAGGCTCCGAACGAGAGAAAATGGATAAAATCTATCCGTATTATGGAGCAACTTCACTCATGGACTATGTTGATAATTACATCTTTGAAGGAATTTTTCTCCTTCTCGGCGAAGATGGAACGGTCATCACCAAAGAGGGCTTTCCTGTGTTACAGTATGTTGACGGTAAGTTTTGGGTAAACAACCACGCACATATCCTTACGGGGAAACTCGGTTTCTCTGTGGAAGAATTATATCTTTTGTTCAGCATAACGAACATCAAATCTATTGTGACGGGTGCCGTACAACCCAAGGTTAGTCAGACAAACCTCAAAAAATTATCCGTC
>JAGBMX010000119.1 GCA_017634675.1 Selenomonadaceae bacterium
AAGTTTTTTCTTCGCCAGAAGAAAAAACTACATACGTCAGCATTTCAACAAGACGTCCGAGAGGCGGGAGATTTAAACTCCCGCCTTTCTTCCGATATAGACCCCCACCTAAGAGGTGGGGGACATCTAGTCTTGTTATAGTTTTGCTTGCGCCTTTAAATCCTCCGCTTTGTCGGTTTTCTCCCAAGGAAGATCTATATCGGTTCTGCCGAAATGCCCGTAAGCGGCTGTTTGCGCATAAATAGGACGACGTAAATCAAGCATTTTTATGATGCCCGCCGGACGAAGATCGAAATTTTTCGCTACAAGTTCTTCAATCTTCTCCTCGTCAATCTTATGTGTGCCAAACGTGTCAACCATGACGGATACCGGTCTGGCAACGCCGATAGCGTATGCAAGTTGTATCTCGCATTTATCCGCAAGTCCCGCGGCGACAATATTTTTTGCAACGTAACGAGCTGCGTACGCTGCGCTTCTGTCCACCTTCGTTGGATCTTTACCGGAAAATGCGCCGCCGCCGTGACGGGCAAATCCGCCGTAAGTGTCTACTATAATTTTGCGTCCCGTTAATCCCGAATCCCCTTGAGGACCGCCGATTACAAACTTCCCGGTGGGATTTACGAAGTACTTCGTGTCTTTGTTCAAAAATTCCGCCGGAACTACAGGTTTTATAACCTTTTCGATTAAATCTTTTTTAATCTGCTCCAACGTGACGTCCGGATTATGTTGAGTGGAAATAACGATAGTATCGACAGATACGGGTTTGCCGTCTTCGTAAAGAACCGTTACCTGAGTTTTGCCGTCCGGACGCAAGTATTTTAACTCGCCGCTTTTACGAACCTCCGTCAAACGCAATGCGAGCTTATGAGCAAGAGCTATGGGAAGCGGCATATATTCTTCGGTTTCGTTTGTTGCGTAACCGAACATCATGCCCTGATCGCCTGCGCCTATTGCTTCCGAAATATCCATGTCCCCTTCTTTGGCCTCGATAGATTTATCTACGCCTAATGCAATATCTGCGGATTGCTCGTCAAGAGAAACCAGAATGCCGCATGTTTTCGAATCGAAACCGTAAGTCGCATCGTTATAACCTATTTTTTCCACTGTATTGCGGATTATATGGGGAATATCTACATAGCAGGAAGTGGATATTTCTCCCACAACGTGAACTTGTCCAGTTGTAACTAACGTTTCGCAAGCTACGCGACCCATTGGGTCTTTTTCTAAAATTGCATCCAAAATACTATCGGAAATTTGATCCGCCATTTTGTCAGGATGCCCCTCCGTTACTGATTCGGAAGTAAATAACATACGCTTTTTGCTCATTTTTTTCCTCGCTTTCAAAGCATAAAAAAAATCTCCCTTCCTAAAAGAAGAGAGTTATTGTCTCATCTTTTAGGAATTAACCTAAAGGAATTGGCACCGTTTTGGTTAAACCAAGGGTTGCCGCAGCTTCAAAGGGCCTTTCCCTCCACTGCTCTTGATGAGTTATATTTATTTTTCTTTATATTAACCAAAACAATGTCCTTTGTCAAGTGAAATTGACGGAATAGCGCGGTCATTTCGTAAATTTTTGTTACTATTCACGGGTAGTAAAATTTTTTTCTTCTGGCGAAGAAAAAAATTGAATTAGGGCATTTTAAAAATTGAAATTTTTGCAGGAAAAAGCCGAAAATAAGCGAATTTCTAAGTGTATCAACAGAGATAACGATGGACGTTAAATAGGGAGGAACCCTTTTTGATAGGATATCTGCGAGGGAAGATTATAATTAAAACGGCTGATTTTGCAATACTTGACGCAAACGGAGTCGGCTATCGCGTATTTTTGCCTACATCTACCATAAACAAGCTCGTATTAAACGAAGAAGCCGCACTTTATATTCATACAAGCGTTCGAGAGGACGCTATTATTCTTTACGGGTTTTATTCGGAAGAAGAATACGACGCTTTTTTGATTTTGATTTCAGTATCCGGCATAGGTCCAAAAGGCGCGCTTGGCGTACTTTCTTCCATAACGGTTCAAGGGCTTTTTAAAGCTATTCGGGAAAAACAAATAAACGTTCTTACAAAACTTCCGGGAATAGGTAAAAAATCTGCGGAACGAATGATTTTGGAATTAAAGGATAAAGTAGCGTTTTACGACACGGATGAGGAAGGAGAGGACATTTCCGCCGTCGTCGCAGAAAACGACGCGGCGGACGAAGCTAAAGCCGCGCTTCTTGCGCTTGGCTACGGAGCCTCCGAAATTGCCCCCGCGCTAAAGAAGGCAAAAGGCAAAACAGTGGAAGAAACCATAAAAGAAGCTCTAAAAATTTTGAATAGATTATAGACGTGATTTCTCTGATGGCTCCCCGCCCCTTCGGGGCGGGGAGCCATCAAAAATAAGTTTTTAGGGGTGAGCATGTGGAAGAAACAGACGAGCGAATAGTCGCTATGGAGGCGGGACGGGACGACGATTGGCAGTACAGCTTGCGTCCAAGGAAACTCAATGAATATATTGGGCAGGATAAAGTTAAGGAGAATTTGAAGATTTTCTTGAAAGCGGCTATGGCGCGAAAAGAATCGCTCGATCATGTACTGTTATACGGGCCGCCGGGGCTTGGCAAAACTACTCTCGCCGCGATTATTGCAAACGAATTGGGAGTAAATTTTCGCGTAACATCGGGACCCGCCATAGAACGGTCCGGAGATTTGGCGGCGCTTTTAACCAATCTTCAGGAGCGGGACGTGCTTTTTATAGATGAAATCCATAGATTATCAAGAAGCGTGGAAGAAATACTGTATTCTGCCATGGAGGATTTTGCCCTTGATATTATCATCGGCAAGGGACCTTCGGCGAGGTCGATTAGGCTCGATATTGCGCCTTTTACTCTTATCGGAGCCACCACAAAGGCAGGTTCTCTGTCGCCGCCCCTACGGGATAGGTTCGGCGTTATCAGTCGACTAGAATATTACGATACGAAGTCTCTGATGACAATAATTATACGAGGCGCAGAAATTTTAGGCGTGTCTATAGAAGAAGACGGAGCAAGGGAAATAGCAAAACGTTCAAGGGGCACGCCCAGAATCGCCAATCGGCTTTTAAAGAGAGTTCGCGATTTTGCGGAGGTTGAAGGAAATAAAACGATAACCAAAGATATTGCGGACAAGGCGTTAAAGATGCTTGAAGTGGACGAAGCGGGGCTTGACCATACGGATAGGCGAATGCTCATTACCATGATAGAAAAATTCGGAGGAGGTCCGGTAGGACTTGATACGATAGCCGCAGCCATAAGCGAAGCGACGGACACCATCGAAGACGTATACGAGCCGTACCTTATTCAGTTGGGATTTATTTACCGCACCCCAAGAGGCAGAGTTGTCACACAAGCGGGTTACGCTCACATGAAAGTGCCTTACCCTATAAAGGACGAGGGCGCCCAAAATATAAAGCTAAATTTTTGAGGTAATTATGAAACTGCTATTACATATATGTTGCGGACCTTGCGCTTGTTATCCCGTAAGAATTTTGACGGACAAGGGAATTGATTTTGACTGTTATTTTTTTAACCCGAATATTCATCCCTATATGGAATGGCAAAGGCGGTTAAAAACGGCGAAAGAATTCGCAAAACAAGCTGAAATTACGCTGATAACGGACGAACACTATGCGTTGCGGGAATTTTTATCAAAGGCTATGAAAGCGGAATCGGCGGGAGGCAATCGCTGCGCTTTTTGCTATTCATGGAGACTCGGGGAAACGGCAAAATACGCAAAGGAAAACGGTTACGACGCATTTTCGTCCACTCTTTTTTACAGTATTCATCAAAATCACGAGTTGATGAAGAAAATCGCCGAATATTTTGCGAAAAAAGAGGGAGTGGAATTCTACTACGAAGATTTTCGAAAGGGTTGGCAAGAAGGAATCGACGAGAGCATTGAGAGAGGGCTTTATCGTCAACCTTATTGCGGCTGTATTTTTTCGGAGGAAGAGAGATACAGCAAGGAAATCCGCAAACAGCGGCGAAAGGAAAACAAAGCGAAAAAACGAGCAAGACTTGAGGCTGAAATGGGGCGCGATAGTGAAGATTAAGATTTTGGTTCTGGCGTTGACGTTAATTTTTGCTCAATCCGTTTACGCAAAGGATGCGCCTTCTTCGTGGCAGCCGGAACTTAAAATAGGCGTTATGTTTAATCTAAAAAATGCGACGATATTGACAAATTCCGACTGCTTTTTTATAGCGAAAGACAAGAAAGTAAGGATAAAAAAAGGCGAAGTTTTGGCGATAACTTTTAACGCTTCTCATGTTGAAATAAAGGGAAACAAATTCGAAGGAGAGCTTTGGGAAATACGACCGGACGATCCAAGAAAACTTAAGGATTTGGTTTTCAGAATAAACGGGAAATCTTATCGGGGCGGGTTAAGACTTATTCGCAAAGGCAACGCCATGACAGCGATAAACGTAATCCCCTCAGAGGAGTATTTACGGGGAGTTGTGCCGGAAGAAATGCCGCCCCTTTGGGCAAAGGAAGCCTTAAAGGCGCAGACGGTAGCGGCCAGAACTTTTGCATTAAAAAACCGTCATCGACATAAAAAAGATGGTTACGATTTATGCACCTCGGTTCACTGTCAAGTCTATAGCGGGCAGGCAAAGGAACACGAAAATTCCGACGCTGCAATTCGCGAAACTTACGGAGAAGTGTTGTTTGCGATGCCAAACGGGCCTATTATCGACACGCCATTCCATACGGATTCAGGCGGCATGACGGAAAACAACGAAGCGTTGTGGGGCGTGGGAATTCCCTACTTAAGAGCGGCAAAAGAACTTGAGGAAAAGACAAAACCTTGGGACAAAGAAATTCCATTGTTTGAATTTGAAAAAAAAGTCGGTCTTAAAGACATAAAAAAAATAGAACTTTCCAAATTGGAATTTGGCAAAAGGACTAAGGACAGAACTGTTTCCGGCAGAGTAAAGCAAGTCCTTGTCGCCAGCGAAAAACAATCAAAATTTCTGACCGGCGCAGAGCTTAGGAATTTGTTTAACCTAAGCAGTACCCTTTTTGATATGGAACTCAGTTCAAAATCCGTAAAATTTTCCGGCTACGGCATAGGTCACGGCGTAGGTCTAAGCCAATGGGGCGCAAAAGCCTTCGCCGAAAACGGCATGAACTACAAAGATATTTTAGTGCACTACTACAAAAAAACTTTCATAAAAAAGTTATATTAACAAAGCCCTTTATCCTCAGTCCTTCATAATGTTTACACTACCGTAAACACGTCCCTTCCTTCGGTGTCCTCTATAATTTCTATATCTTTTAACGCAATTTCATTGCGCATAATGCTTGCAAGAGCCTTTACAACCGGATATTCCGTTGCAAAATGTCCCGCGTCGATTATGTGAATTCCAAGCGCTTGAGCGTGTTCGCCGTCGTGATACCGAACGTCTCCGGTTATATATGCGTCTGCGCCCAAAAAATCCGCCCTTGATATAAATTCAGCGCCGCTTCCCCCGCACAACGCCACTTTCTTTATTTTACGATTATCCCCCTTTATAATGCGGATATAATCAGCCTTTAATTTTTCTTTCACAAATTTTGAGAATTTATCTATATCTGTTTCTTCCTTCAGATACCCTATTCGACCAAGCGTCGGCGTATCATCAGGCGTTGAAAGCAAAGGCCTTATTTCTGTTAAACCGATTATTTCGGCCAAAATATCGTTTACGCCGCCCACGGCGCTGTCTAAATTCGTATGCGCCGCAAAAACAGAAATATCGTGCTTAATTAATTTTTGAATTTTTGCGCCTTCCGGCAGATCCGTTCTAATGTGTTTAAGCGGCTTAAAAATCATGGGATGATGCGTTACTATCAAGTCTGCGCCAAAATCAACAGCTTTATCCACAACTCTGTCCGTTGCGTCCAGCGCCACCAATATCCTTCTGACCGCATTATCCGGACTTCCCACCAAAAGCCCGGGGTTATCCCACTGTTCCGCAAGTTTTCTCGGCGCAATTTTATCCATAACGTTCATAACATCGACTATTTTTACCATTCTAATTCCTCCAAACCTTTTAATTTGTTTTCCGTAAGCGCGTATTCTTCGCTGTTTTTGGCTTTTGCGCTTCTTTCCATTCCAAGCAACTTCTTTTCCTCTTTATTTTTCAACTCCGTTATTCGCTCTTTTAACAGTTCTGTCTTATGCTTTAAAATAACGGGACCAAGCAAAAGTTCGATTTCTTTCGGCATCTTTCTTGTTCCGCTTTTAGCCAAAACTATCTCGTAGATCCGCCCGTCTTCTTTTACAAGAATTTCATTTTCAATGTAAAAATCATTTTCATACAACCATCTTCTAAGCGCGGCGCCTTCGTTCATAGGCTGTAAAATCAAACTCTCCACGCTTTCCAAAACAAGCGGCGAAGACGCTAAAATCTCTTTTATAAGCGCGCCGCCCATGCCTGCGACAACCACGGTATCGACTTCACCCGGCTGAACCGAATTTAATCCGTTTGCTAATCGAACCGATATTTTTTTCTCAAGCCCCGCTCGATTTATATTTTCTCTTGCAAAAAAGAGCGGACCTTCATTTTTATCGCTGGCAACGGCAAAGGACACTTTCCCGGTTGGCATTAAATATATGGGAAGTTTTCCATGATCTGTGCCGACATCGACTAATTTAGCCCCATGTCCGACGAACTCGGCCACCGCCGATAATCTTTTATCCAACCGCATAATAACCTCGCAAAAAATAAAAAATTCTGACGTGAAAGTTACTATTCACGGGTAAACTTTGCTCTCCTATAAAAAGTATGCGCCCGAGGCAACGTTGCCACCTCTCCGCCCTTCGGGCACCTCCCCTTTCAGGGGAGGCTCTCTTGTTTTGCTGCAGTGCCTTCCCTGAAAGGGGAGGGGGACCGCGAAGCGGTGGAGAGGTCCTCTGTGAACGGCACTAATTCGCCTTTCGCATCACCGTGTTGTACTACCCGTGAATAGTAACACATGAACAGTATAATCCATGTTAGAATGAATGTCCATATTGCAAATTTGCCTGTTTATGATACAATGACCTGATAGAAGTCAATTTAATCGAAAAAAAGGAAAAATTATGTTGCTAAGTGAATTTGATTATTATTTGCCCGAAGAAAGTATAGCGCAAACGCCGGCGGAGCCTCGTAATTCGTCGAAGCTAATGGTGTTATATCCTAAGGAACAGCGAATTGAAGATTCTTATTTTTATGAATTGGGAAGGTTTTTAAACTCGGGGGATACGCTTATTTTCAACGATACTCGGGTTATTCCCGCAAGATTATTGGGGAAACGTCTATCCGGCGGGCGGGTTGAAGTTTTTCTGCTGAGACGGATAGACGGCAATGCTTGGGAAACGTTGGTTAAACCCGGGAAAAAAGCTCGCGTGGGTGAAAGCATAATATTTAGCGACGAACTTTCTTGCATCGTTAAGGAAGATACGGATTTTGGGGGACGAATTGTAGAGTTTTCTTATAAAGGCGTTTTTGAAGAGATTTTGGACAGGCTTGGTAACACACCGCTGCCGCCCTACATTCACGTGGATTTAAAGGATAAGGAACGCTATCAAACGGTATACGCAAGAGAAAAAGGTTCTGCGGCGGCGCCTACCGCGGGATTGCATTTTACAAAAGAAGAAATGCAAGAATTGAAAGACATGGGCGTAAATCTTGGATTTTTAACCCTTCATGTGGGGCTTGGAACATTTCGCCCCGTAAAAGCGGAACGCATTGAAGAACACAAAATGCACAAGGAATATTACAGTTTGCCTCAAGAAACCGCAGAACTTATTATGAAGACCAAGGCAGAAGGACATAGAGTCATAGCTGTCGGCACTACGGCGCTCAGAACTCTTGAATCTGCTGCGACGGCTAAGGGTAAAATCGAAGCGAAAAGCGGCGCTACGGAGATTTTTATATACCCGGGATATGAATTTAAAATAACCGATGCGTTAATTACGAATTTTCATCTGCCGAAATCCACTCTTTTAATGTTGGTAAGCGCCTTTGCGGGACGCGAGTTTATGCTGAAAGCTTATGAACGGGCGGTAAAAACGGGCTATCGTTTCTTTTCCTTTGGCGACGCTATGTTTTTGACGGAAAATTTAAGGAAATACTGATTAATTCCTTTTGCTCTTTTTGGATCTTTTTCCGTCATACTGCGTCAAAAGTCTTTCGACGTAGCGTTGCTACGCCTTCAAGCCTTTTTCCTTGTCTGACGAAAAAATCTCTCAAAAATAACTAAAACTCATTTAATCAGTATTTCCTTAAAGGAGGGATAATTTGGAAATTCCCGCTCTCTTTTATCTTTGCTTGATAGTGGCTGCGGCGTTCATAGGGATAATTTTTCTCTTTATAAACGTGAAAAGATACAACGAAGATTTTTTCCGCGCTGAAAAGATGTTGCTCTTTTCACTTCCCATTTCGGTTGCGTTGGGGCGTATCGGCTATATCTGTTTAAATTTTGAGGAATTTCGCTCAAATCTCAGCGCCGTTTTTGCTTTTTGGCAGGGAGGAATTTCGCCTACAGTCGCTCTCATTTCTTTTTTTGCCTTCGTTTTTTGTTATTCGGAAGTACACGCCTTAAAGGCTTTTTTGTGGTTTGATATTTTTATAGTGCCTATGATATTTGTTATAGCTCTCCATGAAATCGGACTTTATACGCTCTTTCCCATCGTAGCGGAAACGTTTCCAAGCGTCGAGCGTCTTTTCGTTATAACGCCGATGGGGTTTACGGAGCGCGAATTTTTGCAGACGACGGCGCTTACGGAGGGAATAACGACATTCATTCTCGCAATTTTGCTCATGAAAATCAAAAAGTTTGACGCGGGATTGGTTTTTTGCTTGGGATTGTCCTGTTTTTGCGGAATTAGGTTTGTGGCAATGTTCTTTTACATTGTTTCCGTTCCGATTATTTTTAACGTTGAGCATATTTTATTTGGTCTGTTCTTTCTTGTTTTTATGTGTTTATCCGTGTTTATGATAAAAACCGGCAAAGGCGGTAGAATATGAACTTTTGTTTTAGATTGATTTTAATATTCATATCACTTTTGCTTATATTCGAAGGTTCGGCTTTTTTAAAACCGCAACGGGTAGAAAACGAGAATAAAATTATGGTATTAAATTATCATAAAATAGACGATGTTAATATCTCCCTCTCAATACCGCCGGCTGAATTTGACAAGCAAATGAAATATTTAAAAGATAACGATTATCATACCATTACGCCGGACGAATTATACGCCAGCATCGAAGGCAGGGAAAAACTGCCGGAAAATCCCGTTTTAATCACTTTTGACGACGGATATTCGGATAACTATAAAAACGCATACCCAATATTAAAAAAGTATGATTTCAAAGCGACGATTTTTGTAATTTCAAGTTTTGTGGGGAATATGGAGCATTATGTAACGTGGGATGAAGTGAGGGAAATGAGCGAAAACGGCATCACAATCGCTTCGCACACGGTTGACCACCGTTCAATGACAGACCTGACCGACGCTCAACTAAAAAAAGAGTTGGAAGATTCGAAAGCGAAAATCGAAGAAGAACTGGGGAAAAAAGTTGATTACATCGCTTACCCCACGGGAACATACAATCTTCACATCGCTGAAATCGTCCGAGACGCAGGCTATAAAGCCGCTTTCACCATAAAATACGGTATTGTTGACGCTTACAGCAATATCTACGCCCTAGAACGCATCCCTATCTTCCAAACCGAAGACACCCACAAATCCTTCCTTGAACGCATCCGCTACGCCCCCGCATTTGAAAGCATAGGTTGGATTAAGAATTAGAGGCGAGTTTTTTCTTTTCTTTTTCTCTTTTTTTGTAAAAAAAGAGAAAAAG